>PFMD01000054.1 GCA_002784945.1 Candidatus Kerfeldbacteria bacterium CG_4_10_14_0_8_um_filter_42_10 | reverse complement strand
ACCCAAATGGTACAAAGAGATATAATGCAGCTGTCTAACCATTCATCTTTGTACTATCATGTATATACTAAAACAAATACCCTCCGAAGCTAAGATAAAAAAACAATTAAGAAAAGCGATCTTTGGAAAGAATATCTTCTGTCCCGTTTGCCGCAGTCAGCGGGTGATTTGCTACGAAAGCCGTTACCGCTGCCGGAAATGCCGTTTGAAATTCTCCCTTTTAAGCCATACCTGGCTTTCCGGCATGAAGCTAAGCTTCCAGAATTTCTATCTCATTCTCTGGTGCTGGCAAAACAAAGTACCGGTAATGCAGACGATGAACCTAATGCATCTTTCAGAAAAAGCGGTCAGGCACTGGTTTGACCTCTTTCGCTCTAATTTACCCGATTTAAGCTTAATTTTAGAAAAAAAGGTGCAAATGGACGAAGCCTACTCTAAAGACCGTTCTATTCTCCTGGCTAAACAGATCGGTACCAGGAACCTGGCTTGGGAAATTCTTTTAAAGAACTCAGTTGACCAGCACGACGCGGTTAATTTCATGATTCAATATATCAAACCCAGAACCAGGTTTCAGACTGACGGCGCAATGATTTACAAGAACGGGAAGAAATACTGGATGCTTAGGCATAAAAGCGATAATCACTCTAAATGGGAATTCTCTTTAACCTCCGAGATTGAAGGAATGTTCGGCAATATGCGCACCTTTATCCGTAGAATGTATCATCACTCTACCCCGGAAAAACTGCCGGAATACGTAAGGAATTCTGCCTCAGATTTTCCTTACCGGAAATATTTGAAACACCCAATAGTTACCTGGCTAAAACGTTATCTCTTGTACCAACTGGGTAGGTATGCCCTAGGAACACCTCGATGTCAAGCATTATAGCTTGTTTTATTATTTCAAATATAGATAACAGCATGTCCCTCACGCCATAGCTAAGTTTTTTACTAGCAAAATGTTTTTAAATGTTCCACTATCCTTTTTCAATGCCAGACATTTGGACTTACCGCGAAGGCGTGTCAAGGAAAAAAGAAGTACTTCTAAAAACAGAGACGGCTAACCAGATCCGATCTAAATCGACGTTTTCAATTAAGCTTTAGTGTTTTGATCTAAGCAAAAATTAACCTGGCTGTCCGCCAGTTTATTCTCTTCTCTGGGGATATGATTATATTCAATTGATTCAAAGTTTTGACTGGCGTTCCAGATTCTAACAAACAATGAGGCCAGATCGGAATTTTTTACCTTATACTTGCGATTAAGCTGCTGGACCACGATTTCACTATCCAGAAATAATTTCAACTTTTTTGCTTTCAACTCACAAGCTTTTTCTAAAGCATAAATTACCGCCTGATATTCCGCTTGGTTATTGGTGGCCTTGCCGAGAAATTTGGAGTATTTTCCGACCAGTTTTCCTTTTTCATCAAAAATGGCCACTCCGGCAGCCGCCGGCCCGGGATTGCCTCGGGCTCCGCCGTCAGTATATATTTTAAGCATGCTTTTCATTTTAAGATTTCTTAAACAAATAATCCATTATTTCTTTTTCCGTTAATAGCTCGATCGGCGCTCGATTGTCGGTTAACACCGGGTAATGGGAATTAATCTCTATTTCTTCAAAACCAGAAATCACATCATTCGCCACCGGCTGCAGTATGGGATTATCGACGCTTTGCTTCATACTTTCTAAATCCAGATCTGATTCTGAAGCCAAAACCAGCCAATTGTATCCTTCGCCCAGCGGCGAGAGATAAGTATGAGCATAAACTGATTTAAGAGTCTGAAGAATGCGGTTTAGCAGGTTCGAATTTCTGCTGGCGGCATTGACGTTGATTGCTAGAATTCCCTTTTCTTTAAGATGATCTTTAGTTTTGCTAAAAAATTCCCTAGTGGTCAGGTAAAAAGGAATGTAGATCTGCTGACTGTAAGCATCCACAATTAAAATATCGTATCGCCGATCGGTTTGCTCTAAAAAAGTCCTTCCATCAGAAACATGAATTGAGATCGGCTGTTGGGCCAAATCAAAATATTGCTTAGCGGCATTAATAATCTCCGGATCAATCTCTACGGCATCGATATCTAAGGGAATCCGGTTTTGAAAAAGGGCTAAGTATTGCCGGCTGATAGTGCCGCCCCCTACTCCGATTAGCAAAACGTCTTTGGCCCGGTTGGGATGCACAAAATAAGGAAGCACGGCGTAGCTGTCGTAATAACTATCCACCAGAATATTATTAGGATCATAAATAGACTGAAGGCCTAATCCGTCGTTTACTCTTAATTCGTACCGATCGCCACTTTCAGTAATCTGAATATATTGATAAGGAGATTCTTTTTCATAGATCAGCCCGGCAACAGGTTTAATGTTATCCCCCTTCGTAACAAAATACAGCGCGATGGGAATAAGCATCAGCAGAAAGAAAGCCGGTTTTTTCTTTAATCCCCAGGCCGAGAAAACCAGCAGAATCAGAGCGGAAAGATAGATTGTTTCTTTGGTTCCCCAAAAAGGAATTAGGATAAAAGCGGATAAAAACGTTCCGACGATGCTACCCAATGTGGAAAAGGCGTAAAGAGATCCGGCTGTTTTTCCGCTGGATTGCACGTCGGAAATCGCAATCCTGATGGCGAACGGGCTGATCATTCCTAAAAGAAAAACGGGCAAAAAAAACAGTAAAACCATTGCTAAAAACGATCCCGCTAATAAAAAAGTAAGAAAGGAAAAATTAACCGCGGCGAGCTTGGTGTAAAATTGGAAAAAAAGCGGGATTAAGCTGGTTAAGATTCCGGCCCCCATCAATAAATACATCAGGTATTCCGTGTCAGGATGCCGATCCGCCAATTTGCCTCCGATCCAGTATCCTAAGGAAAGGGCGATTAGAATAATCCCGATGATGTTTCCCCAGACAAAAATGGATGAACCAAAATATGGTGCCAATAGCCTAGAGGCGGCCAGCTCGATCGCCAATACCGAAACGCCCGCCCCGAATACTACTAAGTACAAAAATACTCTTTGGGCTTTTTCTTTTTTGGCCTTTAGGTTAGTTTGGCTTTTCATTGTTTGATTTCCTAATATCAATAATTTTCATCTCCAACTCGCGATTCCCGTTCCATTCATTCACTCCCACTTCAAACACTATATCAATTAAATCGCCGATTGATAAGCGATCGGCCCATGCTCCGAAATTGAATCCAATCGTCTTTTTGGCATTTCCATTCTGTTCTAACAGCAACTTTAAGTGCTGGCCTTTATCCCCCACTTTTTGCCAATCTAACAGTTTCGCTTGATAGGCAACAAAGAGCGGTTTGGGATTTGCTTCTCCAAAAGGGGTGAATTTCTCCAGATAATCGTAAAACTCCCAGTTGACCTCTTCTATCGTTACTTCCGCTTCAATTTCCACGGAGGGAGTCAATTCTTTTTCGGCCAATTCCCGTTCGACGATTTTTTGGAAATCAAATCGGAACTTTTCTAACAATTCCACTTTTTTCAGAGTGAATCCGCAGGCCTGGGCATGTCCGCCCCAGCGTTCACAATAGATTTGGTTTTTTTCTAATGCCTTCACGATGTTAAATTCAGCGATGCTTCTTCCGGAACCGGTTATTTTACCGTTTTGTTCCGTTAAAATCAGCACCGGCCGGTAAAATTCATCCGCTATTTTCCCTGCCACCAATCCGATGATTCCCGCCGGCCATTCCTGACCAACGGCGAAAATAAACTTTTGTTCTTCGGTAAAGCTTTCCAGTTGCACTTTTACTTTCTGCATCAGGCTGTCAGTGGCTTTTTGCCTTTCTTGATTATTGAGGTGCAGCCGGCTGGCCAGCGCCTTGGCGGTCTGTTCTGATTCAGCGGTTAAGAGTTCAAAAGCAAGATTGGCGTGGTCAATGCGGCCGGCGGCATTGAGGCGCGGCCCGATTTGGTAACCGATAGTAAAAGTGTCTATTCTCCCCCGAATGGGATTAATTACCGATAATAACGCTTTAAGGCCGGGCCGGCGGGTCTTTTTAAGCACCAGCAGGCCGTATTTTACCAAGGCGCGGTTTTCATCCCTAAGAGGAGCAACATCGGTGACGGTGCTGATCGCCACCAGATCCAAAAGCCATTTCTCGTAACCTTCCGGGAAGGGCGGCTGGGAGCGCTTCGTCGCTTCTTTGATCAAAGCGGATGCTAGCTTAAAAGCGACCCCCGCGCCCACTAAAAATCGGTAAGGGTAACTTTCTCCTTTACAATGGGGGTTCAAAACAGCATGGGCCTTAGGAAGATTTTCCGGAGGCTCATGGTGATCGGTGATAATGACATCAATGGAAAAAGAATTAGCTAAAGCTACTTCTGCTTGGTTACTGATTCCACAATCCGTGGTAATTATCAAATTTGTTCCCTGTTTGGCTAATTCCTCAACGGTCTTAGGATTCATTCCGTATCCTTCTTTTTCCCGATGAGGCAGATATACATTTACCGAAGCGCCTAAGGTTTTAAGAGTATCATAAAGAATTACTGAACCGCATACGCCATCTGCGTCATAATCGCCATGAACCACGATCTTTTCTTTGTTTTGAATTGCTTTGCCGATTCGCTTTACTGCCTTTTTCATGTCTTTAAACAAATAGGGATCGTGAGTATGTTTGCCGTAATCGGGGTTAAGGAATTCATCTATTCTTTCTTTTTCGCTAAGCTTGCGATTATACAGTAATTGCAAAATAACCGGAGGGATTTCCGGGAATTTGCTTTTAAGCTCCAAGGGCGCTTTGGCTAAAACTTTCCATTCTTTATTCAAAGTCTTATTCGGTCAGGGTAATTAGAAATTATTCCGTCCACTTTATTCTTAATCATCCGCGTGATTAGTTTTTTTCGGTTAACCGTCCAAGCGCATACTTGAAAGCCTTGGGCATGCAATCGTTCCACAAAACGTTTACGGGCAAAAATATAGAATAGATTAATGTATTTTGCTTGACAACGCTTTGCTCTCCAGACAATAATTTTTTTGGTAATAGGAAAAATAAGAATCGTAAAAAAAGCAAATACCACTAAGCCCCAGGTCGTTTTAGTGGAATAATAGATTAAGGCAATGTCTGCTGATGGTATTCTTTTTTTAATTATTCTTAAGCCATGGGTTTTGCTGGACGACACCATGACTTTTTGTTCTATTTTGTTTGCTTTAATCAGCTCGGCCACTTTTTCCGCTGTCGTACGGTCTTTTATTTCAACATTCATCTTCACCTTTCCCTTTAATTCATTGATGACCTCGGGTAATGTGGGAATAGGCTGATTTTTTTTCTTAGTTCGGAGTTTTTTGATTTCCGCTAAAGTCTTTCCTTTAATCTTGCCCTGGCCGGTAGTGGTTCTATCTAAAGTCTCGTCATGAATCACGATTAATTGATTGTCTTTTGACAAATGGACATCCAATTCCACCATGTCTGCTCCCAGCTCGATCGCCCGGTTAAAGGAAATCATCGTATTTTCTGGTTCATGGCCGCTTGCTCCGCGATGTCCGATTTTTAAAACCATTTAAACAAACTCCTTCATGCTTTTAGTAATATCGATCCCGGCTAAATTCTGCCCGACTAACGGCTTTTCTTTAATTTGAAAAAGCTCGCTGTGATAAGATGGTCTTTTTTCTCGATAAAATATTCCGATCGGAATTCTTTCTCCCCATTCCTGCGCTTTTTTAAATGCTTTTTCTTTATCATCGGGCTGGTAACCCTCTTTCTGCAGATCATAAACTCGTTCGTAATAGTAGTGGAAGGTATTGAGTTTGTTAAAAGTAACGCAGGGCTGCAGAATATCTACTAAGGAAAATCCTTTGTGTTGAATCGCTTTGGCTATCAAATCGGTCAAATGTTCCTCTTTTCCGGAAAAACCCCTAGCGACAAAGCTGGCCTCAGCGGTTAAAGCCAAGGCGATCGGGTTCAGCGGCCGTTCCAAAACTCCTTCGGGGGTAGATTTGGAGGGCATTCCTTTTTGCGAAGTAGGAGAAGCCTGGCCGGTAGTAAGGCTGTACATGGCGTTGTTATGGACCAGATAGGTGATGTCGTGATTGCCCCGGCAGGCATGAATAAAGTGGTTGCCGCCTTCTGCGTAGGCATCACCATCGCCGCTCACCGCAATAACCGTTAGTTCATGATTAACCATTTTAATTCCGTTGGCCGGCGGCACCGGGCGTCCGTGCAGACTATGAAAGGTGTAGGTACCCACAAAATTATTCTCATTTCCGGAACAACCAATACCGTAGGAAACTACCACCTTGGCGGGATCTAATTCTAACTTAGTCACGGCATTTTTTAAAGCAACCCAAATAGCATAGTTGCCGCAGCCAGGACACCAAGTGGGTTTGTAGGGAGTGTTAATTTGTTCTGGTTTCATTTTAGGGAAATTAGTAATTTGTAATTAGTAACTAGTAATTTGTCCGCCAAAGGCGGATCTGCCTTTGGCATGATAAATTGAAATTATTTTTTTAATGTATCCTTTAAAAGTTGATAGATTTCGGATGGATAGAAGGGTCGGCCGCTGAACTTGAGCAGTTTTTGATCAATTTCTATTCCGGTAAATTCCCGAATTAAAGAACCCAGTTGGGCCGTTGCATTGTTTTCAATCAATACCATTTTTTTGGCCTTTCTAAGAATTTCCGTCACTTTTTCCGCCGGGAAAGGATAAACATACAGTACGTGTAAAAAGTTAACTTTGATTTTACTTTTCTCCAGCAACTTCATTGCTTCGATAATCGGCCCCTTAGTCGAACCCCAGGCAATCAGAGTGAGGTCGGCTTTGGCCGGACCGTAGAGAATGGGGTCAGGAATTTCTTCAGCGATCTGATCCAGTTTGCCCAGCCTTTTTTCCATCATGCGGGCCCTGTTTTCCGGATCTTCTGAGGAATAGCCAAACTGATCATGTTCGTCGGAATTGGCGTTGAAGATCCCGCCTTTTTGGCCAGGAATAGAGCGGGGTGAAATGCCCGATTT
>PFMD01000048.1 GCA_002784945.1 Candidatus Kerfeldbacteria bacterium CG_4_10_14_0_8_um_filter_42_10 | reverse complement strand
GAAACTGGACAAATATTTAATACTTATTTTTGATGATTGGTATTACACTTCCTAGCTATCTTAGTACGGCGTTTACAAAGATGTTTTTTATTGACAAGTCTGAGGAATCATGATATACTCTGGACAGTAAACGTTTTAAAAGTAGTAAATAAAAAATGAAATTATCAATCTTAATTAGTGCGTCAGTAGTTGTTTTGTCTACCATTTACGCAGCTGAAGGCCCTGCCTCAAGTAGAGCAGTAGCTGCTGAACGCTCTGCAATAATCCTTCGTAATCATGTTATAGAATTGTCAGCAGATGGGCTAGGACTGTAGATTTAAATGTCAAGGAGGGTGAAACGTTTGAAGTATATGTTGCGCGCATTACGCAAGAAGTTACCGTTCCATTTTCCAAAAGATTCACAGTTGGTGGTGGTGATATACATAATGTTGCTGCTATAACACAAGAACCCAGCACACTATTTAAATACATAGTAGACGGCACCAGTATGTCTCAGAATTTGCTACAATTTACAGGATGTTCCAGCCAACCAAGAAAAGATGTCGGGACCGCTACTAGCTATTTTCTATATGTATCAAGTATGCTTCAAGATAGTAGAGCGGAAGGTAATGCTCAAGTTACTTATGATGCCAGCAAAAAGGAGTGGTCAAGTGATAAATTTGTTCTAAAGGCTAGTTTGCTAAAAAGTTCTTGGGAAGCTCTTATTACGAGCCTTTATAAACATCAACAAACGCCTAAAGTGCCATTGATGGAGAAGTCTAATAGTTTTGAAGTATTTCAAGATGGTCTCGTTGCTAATGATCCCGATGGGATATTGAGAAGGTTGGATGGATATGGGAAAGAATATACGGCGCATACACTCGACCGAGTTGCAAAGGAGTCCGGAGTTTTTTTCATCGCAGAAGATGATGGTACTCGAGTCGGATTTATCGTTGGTGTTGTGCAAGAGCAGAGTGAACTCGATAAGCTAGAAAGTCATGGTGATAGATATGGAGAAGTCCTCGAATTATTTGTATCAGAAGAGTATAGAGGAAAGGGTGTTGCTGATCTTCTTATGGCAAAGATGGAAACTTTTTTCAAAGAAAAGAATTGCCCATTTGTATATATTGGAGTACTTGATTCAAATAAAAGAGCAAAAAATTCTATGAAAAATGTGACTATAAAGTAAGAGATTATGTGATGATGAAGAAGCTAATTAATTAATAACTAAAGAAATAAATTAGTGTTTTAATGAAGCTCCCCGCCCCAGAGGGGCGGGGTATCAGTTCTCTATAACAACCGTAATTGGTGACTGCTATGGAGTTCTGTATACTCATTTCCTT
>PFMD01000071.1 GCA_002784945.1 Candidatus Kerfeldbacteria bacterium CG_4_10_14_0_8_um_filter_42_10 | reverse complement strand
GTAACGTTTGTATTTTTTTGTCTTTTGGAGTTGAGCATTGGTCAGCAGAGCGCCTCGTTCTATTTTTACAATCTTGGGATCAAAAAATTCCTGCGATTTATTGCTCTCTCCTAGGAGTTTATCCGAAAGAATAAAAACAGGCAGCTGGTATTTTTCCGCCAGATTAAAAGCGCTCTGAGTAGCATAGAAGGATTCTTCCACGTCTCCGGGCGCAATAACAATGCGGGGAAATTCTCCCTGAGCGGCATGGATTATGAATTGCAGATCGGCCTGTTCGGTCCAGGTAGGCAGACCGGTAGCCGGTCCGGGGCGCTGAACTTCGGCAATCACTAAGGGCGTTTCGGTTATGCCGGCCAAACCCAGCCCTTCGACCATTAAAGCAAAGCCGCCCCCCGAGGTGCAGGTCATTGCCCGAACGCCGGCGTAATTGGCTCCGATTGCCATGGTAATGGCGGAAATTTCATCTTCCGTCTGCTTAACAATCAGGTTATGGTTTTTCTGCTGGGAAGCCAGGTAATGCAAAATGGGCGTAGCCGGAGTCATGGGATAAGCTGAGATGAATTTGCACCCGGCTTGAATCGCCCCCAGAGCAATTGCTTCGTTTCCGGTCAGAACCATCCGGGGAGGAGAAGAAAGAGGTTTCAACTGATAAGGATATTTGGCCATATCAAAATTTTGGGATACATAATTGAATCCGGCTTCGGCTATTCTAACATTCAAATCCACCACTTCTTTTCCCTTTTTTTGAAAGGATTCAGTAATGACGCCCTGAAGATATTTGAAATCGTAATCCAGTAAGGCAAAAGAGGCGCCCAAAGCAACGGAATTGCGCATTATTTCTTTGCCTCCGCTTTCTTTGGCTAATCGGGATAAAGGAATCGGGAAAAGCTGGACGCTTTTGTTTTTAATACCGGCGGTCTTTATTTTTTTGTCTTCGTGGTCGTAAATTACGCCGGCTTGCTTTGATAATTCATTTTTGTGAAAATCAATCGTATCTTGATTAAGCGCCACCAAAAGATCAACCTCTAATTTAGGAGAGAAAACTTCTTCCTCGGAAACATTCACCTGATAGGTGTTGTGCCCGCCTCGGATTAAGGAAGGGTATTCCGAGTAATCAAATATTTGAAGTCCCCCTCTGGTACAGGCTTTGGCGAACATCATGCCGGAAGCTTTTATTCCATAGCCGGCCTCGCCCGCTATTTTCCAGTTAAAGTGATTTATTGTTTTAGGATTGTTTTTCATAATGATTCGGTTACGGTTAGGGCAACGAAGCCCGTATCGTGTATCGGCAACGTTTGTCGGCTGGTACGTTGCCGTAACCGAATGACGATACGGGCATCGTAACCGATTAACGATTGACGACTAAGATTGATTTAAATAGTAATTTAAAATACAAATTTTTAGTCCAGATAAATCAATGGCTGTCCCAGTCTTTTGACAACTGCTTCTAGAACTTTCTTATGGTTTTCATGCCTGAATAGACGGTTAGCCTCTTCAAAACTGCACCAGCGATATTGTTCATGTTCCTCCGATAGCTTAACTTCTTCGTTCGTCATCCCTAAAAAGTAAGTGACCGTTTTGTCAAATAATTCTTTATCTCTACTGAAACGGTAGTAAGTTTTTTTGCAGAAATCCTTAACCAAACGAAAGTTTTTGATATTAGTTTCTTCCGCTACTTCTCTTTTTAGTGTTTCCAACGGATCTTCATTTACTTCTCTGGTACCTTGAGGATATTCCCACACTCTGGTCATTTTCTTGAAAACCACCAAAACTTTGTTTTGCGCATTTAACAATACTATTCCTATGCTTTCAATTTTCTGAAATTTAGACATTAACCATACCAGTTTTAATCTTCCAAAGTACTGATATCGCCCAACGGCAGACCTAGCTCCTGGGCTTTTAAGACTCTTCTCATAATCTTGCCGCTTCTGGTCTTGGGCAGTTTATCGACAAAACTGATTTCTTCCACAATGGCAATGGGGCCCAGAACAGTACGCACCTGTTTTCTCAAGGAATCGATTAATTCATCCGATGGAGCAAAACCCTGTTTTAAAATAACAAAGGCTTTGGCGCTTTCGCCTTTTACCGGATGAGGCTTGCCGATTACGCCCGCTTCTACCACCGCTTCGTGAGAAGCGAGAGCGCTTTCAATTTCCGCGGTACCGATACGGTGACCGGAAATATTCATTACGTCATCCGCACGGCCTTGCAACCAATAATAACCGTCTTGGTCTATCCGGGCCACGTCTCCCGTAGTATAGTAGCCGCCGGGAATCTTTTCCCAGTATGTTTCTTTATACCGTTTAGGATTCTGCCAAAGGGTGGTTAGCATGGCCGGCCACGAATTTTCAATAATCAAGAAACCGCCTTTGCCCACCGGTACGGGTTTTCCTTCTTTATCAACCACTGCGGCTTTGATTCCCGGAAAGGGCTTGGTCGCGGAACCGGCTTTCAAGGGCGTCACCGGCAAAGGACAAACCATAAACATGCCGGTTTCCGTCTGCCACCAGGTATCCATTATCGGGCAGCGTTCTTGACCAATCACTTGATGAAACCAGCGCCACGCCTCGGGATTAATCGGTTCTCCGACCGATCCCAACAGCCTTAAAGAGGATAAATCATGTTTCTTGGGCGGCTCTTCGCCGTATTTCATCATCATTCTCACCAGCGTCGGCGCCGTATAAAGAATCGTTACTTTATTCCTTTCCACAATTTCCCAAATATGGTCATTCTGAGGGTAATCCGGCACGCCTTCATACATAATACTGGTGACACCGGCCATCAACGGACCATAAATAATGTAACTATGGCCGGTAATCCAGCCGGGATCGGCGGTACACCAATAGATATCATCCTCTTTCAGATCAAAGACCCATTTAATTGTCCGATTAACTCCCACCATGTATCCGCCGTGGTCGTGAACCACTCCTTTGGGCTTAGCGGTAGTACCGGAGGTATATAGAATGAATAGCGGATCACTTGTTTTTAACACTTCCGTTTTTACCTCTTCTTTGGCCGCTTGGCTGATTTCATCAAACCAATGGTCCCGGCCTTCTTTCATCTCTATTTTTTCTCCGGTATGGCGAACCACCACCACATGCTGAACCGAGGGGCATCCTTCGGCCACCGCTTTATCTATCGTATCTTTTAAATTAATCGCTTTGCCTCTTCTTAAAATACCATCGGAAGTAACGACAATCTTGGAGCCGGCGTCTTGAATCCGATCCCTTAAGGCCATAAAAGAAAAACCGGCGTAAACGACCGAGTGGATCGCGCCCAGTTTGGCGCAGGCCAGCATAGTCATGGCCACCTCGGGCATATTGGGCAGATAAACCGTTACCCGGTCACCTTTCTTTAGGCCTAATTTCTGAAAAGCGCCCGCCAGCTTATTGACCTCCTGATACAGCTCACCGTAGGTCAAGGTTCTCTTTTCTCCTCTCTCGTTCTCGGCAATATAAGCGATTTTATTTTTTACCGCGGTTTTTTGATGCCGCTCCAGGGCATTAAAAAAAATATTACCTTTAGCTCCTTTGAACCAGGTAAAAAAAGGCTTTTTGCTTTCATCTAAAACCTTTTTCCAAGGCTTTTCCCATTCCAATTCTTTAGCGGCTTCTTCCCAAAAAGCTTCGGGATTCTCTAGGGCTTGCGCTTGGGCTTCTTCCCAATTTTTCACCGTCGCTTTTTGTTTTACCTCTTCCGAAGGATTATAGATTTTTTCTTCCTTAAGCAGGACTTCTGTAAGTTCCTGGTCTGTCTTTGGTGATTGAGTTGCGTTTTGTTCTGTCATTTTTAAAGATGATTAATTATAAGAGTGGTAAGTTGATTCGTTATATTGTTGAATTGCTATATTGTTATATTGTTTTTATAATTATTTAAAAAATTAAACAATTCAACAATATAGCAATATAACTTTAATCTTTAAATTTACTTTTTATCTTTGACCAATAGACCAATCCGCCTTGAGCGCCCACTGTTTGAACCAGCGAGGCGGTATTAATCATTCCTAATTTGATGGCTTTTTTAATGTCGCCTTTGAATTTGATCAACCCGGCCACGAAAGAAGAGCCAAAGCAATCTCCCGATCCCGTAGTATCCACCAC
This sequence comes from Candidatus Kerfeldbacteria bacterium CG_4_10_14_0_8_um_filter_42_10, assembly GCA_002784945.1. GTDB lineage: Bacteria > Patescibacteriota > Patescibacteriia > UM-FILTER-42-10 > UM-FILTER-42-10 > UM-FILTER-42-10. The sequence goes on along the minus strand of PFMD01000071.1, from coordinate 20,453 downwards.
CGGAGCGCTGATTACCTGGGAGTAAAAAATCCGCTGGCCATCATAAGCATAAACTCCTTTTTTTCCTTGGGTAATCACCACCACTTTCGGACCCCATTCCTTGATTATTTTAATCAACGTTTTAGGATCATTTATTCTCTTGGGCTTAATTTCGGCGGACAAAACCAGTTCGATCGCTTCGTCTTGGTTGATCAATAAGACTTCGGTTGCTTTGAGTACTCCCAGCAGTTTTTTTTGCCCGGCCAAAAGCTGAGTTTCTCCTGGATTCCAGGCTAAGCGCACTTTTTTCTTGCTAACCAAATTAATAATGGCGTCAGCGGTCCGCTTCCAGTTTTTTCCAGTCAAGGAAGAAACGTAAAGCCATTCGGCATTTAAAATTTTTGCGGCGTTATGAGGAAAAAGCAGATTGTTATTGGCGCCCCGGTACAAAAAAGCCACGTGGTCTTTGGTTCTTTCCGCCACGGTAATAAAAGAAAAGCCGGTGGAAAGTTTAGGGTCGCGGTGGACAAATTCCGTGGCAACTCTTTCTGCTTTCAGGTCTTTGATAATGGAATCCCCCTCCCGATCCTGGCCCACCACTATCCAGCTGGCTGTCTTCAAACCTAGCCTAGCAAAAGAAACGGCGGTATTGCAGCCTCCGCCGCCTAAACTGAAAAACACCTTTTCACTGATTATTTTGGCGCCGTATTCAAAACCCAAGAGTTTTTGGCAGGTAAGATCGCGCGGCGTTTCGATTATCCGGCCCGCGTTCGTATAGAAAGCGATATCGCGGGTCGCCCCGCCAAGGGTAATGACATCGTAGGTTTTTCTTTTCATACTGTTTATATTTTAGCAAAATTAGCGGAAAATGATAAATTAGGAGATTAGCTTGTAGCTTCTTAGCTTATTAGACGTTAGTTTTTTAGGAAAAGCCCGCTCATGAACAACTAAGAAGCTAAAAAGCTGAAAGCGAAGATAAGGATCTTCGCCTTCTAATAAGCTAAATCAAACTTCTCCCCGTCATTTCAGCAGGCTTTGCAATGCCCATTATTTTCAGAATAGTCGGCGCAACGTCAGCTAAAATTCCCATTGGGCGCAAAACGCTAAGATCCCGCGAGTTAAGCGTGTTTTGGCCTTCCCAGTTTTTGCCGATTAAAACAAACGGAACAGGATTGTTAGAATGCTCTTTATCAATCTCTCCGGTCTGAGCTTTCATTACCTCTTCCGCATTGCCATGGTCAGCGGTAATGATTGCCACTCCCCCTTTATCTAATGTTGCCTCCACTATCTCTTTCAAGCAGCTATCAATGGATTCCACCGCCTGCACCGTTGCTTTCAGATTGCCGGTATGGCCGACCATATCGGCATTGGCGAAATTAGCCACAATTAATTGATACTGTTCATTAAGAATTCCCGCCACTATTTTTTCCTTCAATTCTCGGGAGGACATTTCCGGCTTTTGATCATAACTGGAAACGTTCGGCGAAGAAACCAGCGCCCGGTCTTCTCCCGTAAAGGCGTTTTCTTTTCCTCCATTGAAGAAAAAAGTAACATGGGGATATTTTTCCGTTTCGGCAATGTGCAGCTGCTTTAATCCCCGATCCGAAATCACCTTAGCTAAAGAATAGTTTATTTCTTCAGGTGGAAAAGCCACGGCTCCTACCGGCAGATCCTTTTCGTATTCCGTCATGGAAACAAAAAAAAGATTTCTAAAGGCGCGCGGCCTTTTGATTTTTTCAAAGCCGGGCAGAATGAAGGTTTTGGTCAGCTGACGAGCCCGATCCGGCCTAAAGTTAAAAAAGATTATCCCGTCATTCTCTTCTACTTTGCAAACGGGCTGGCCATTTTCCGTTATAACGGCCGGAGGAAATTCCTCGTCATAAACTTCCTGGGCGTAAGATTCCCGAATCGCCTTGACCGGATCTTCTACCTTGCTTTTCGACTCTCCCTCGCTGATCGCCCAATAGGCCTTTGCTACTCTATCCCAATGGTTATCGCGATCCATGGCGTAGTACCTTCCGGAAAGCGAAGCGATCTTGCCGATTCGCAGCTCGCCGATTCTTTTCAAAAGCTGCTGGATAAAATCTTCCGCGCTGTCTCGGGGGGCATCGCGGCCGTCTAAAAAGGCATGTACAAATACTTTTTCTAATCCGCTGTCTTTGCATAATTCCAGCAATGCGTAGAGGTGTTCCGAAGAACTGTGCACGCCGCCGTCAGAAACCAGGCCCATTAAATGCAAAGCGGATTTATTCTTTTTGACATGCTGAATCACTTTTAAAAACGCGTCTTTTTTGAAAAAACTGCCATCCGCGATGGCTTTGGTAATGCGAGGAAAATACTGATAAACAATCCGGCCGGTGCCTAAACTTAAATGGCCTACTTCCGAGTTACCCATTTCTCCCCAAGGCAGACCGACCATTTCCCCGGAAGATTGCAGAGCCATGGTCGGATAAGTGGTCACTAATTTGTCAAAAAAAGGAGTGTTCGCCAAACTAACCGCATTGCCTCGGCGAGGGGGAGCGATTCCGAATCCGTCTATTATGATTAATGTTACGAAGTGGGGGGTCATTATTATATTGCTATATTGTTATATTGCTATATTGTTGCATTGCTGTATTGTTTTGAAATTAAAATAATCGTTTAAAATAAAATAAACAATATAACAATACAACAATATAACAATTTTAAAGGAGGCTTTCGCATTTCATCAGTTTCGGCTTTTCTATTCTCAAAATATCAAGGATGGTTGGAGCAACATTGCCCAGTACTCCTTCAGGCAACTGCTTTTTATTGGTCAGGCGATTATTACTGACAATAATTAGTGGCACCTCGGAAGAAGAATGTTTGGTATCCACTTCGCCCGTCACTAAATTGATCATTTCTTCCGCATTGCCATGATCCGCGGTAATAACCACCGTTCCTTTCTGTTTCAATACTTCTGAGATAATCTTTTTTAAGCACGAATCGACAAATTCCAGCGCAACAATGGTGGATTGCACGTTGCCAGTATGGCCCACCATATCAGGATTGGCAAAGTTGAGCGCTAGAAAATCATACTTTTTTTCTTTGAGTTTCTTAAGAACCGTGGCTGTTATGATGTCTGCGCTCATTTTTGGTTCTTCCTCAAAGTGTTTTACCGGAATTGAAGGGACGGTAATCCGCTCTTCCCCTCCCACCGGATTGGCATAACCTCCGTTGAAAAAATAGGTCATGTGAGCATACTTTTGAGCTTCGGCAATATAGATTTGGCGTAAATTTTGGAGCGTCATGGCCAAGGAATCTTTGACGTCAATCGAGGGATAAGCCGTCAGTACTCCTTCTAGATCCGGTCCGAAATCGGTCATGGCCACGAACTTAATGTCTTTGAGCACTTTTTTTCTTCGGAAAGCGCCGGAGTTTTTGGCGTTGAAATCTCCTTGAACAAACGGTTTAGTCAACTGGCGGGCGCGGTCCGATCTTAAGTTGAAGAAAATTACGGAATCCTTGTTGTTAATGGAGCCGATCGGCTTGTGGTCAGAAGTAATTTTAGTGGGTGAAATAAATTCATCTGTTTCTCCTCGATTGTAAGCCTGCAAGATAGCCTTATTGGGACTGCCTGTTCTGCGACCTTCACCCACTACCAAGGAATTATAGGCTTGCTCGGTAATCTCCCAATTCTTGGTTCGATCTAAGTAATACCTTCCTAAAATAGTGGCTATTCTTTCCTGGTTTTTCAGTTTTTTCTCCAGTTTTCTGATCAGCTTGATCGCGGCATAACGGGCGGAATCGCGTCCATCGGTGAACAGATGGAGCAATACCGGCCTGATTTTTTGAATCTTTCCTAATTGCAAAAGGGCTTCCAGATGATCCGGGCTGGCGTGCGGACACTGATCATCGGAAAGAATCCCTAAAAGATGCAACTGCGATTTGCGGCGCTGCACATGGCCAATGGCTTCAAGAAAAGCGGGATTTTTAAAAAAAGTTCCGTCTTTGATGCATTTAGAGATAATTACGGAATCCTGGTCCACGATTCGCCCGGCTCCCAGATTCAGGTGGCCCGCTTCGGAATTGCCGTTCTGTTTGGGAGGCAGGCCGACATACTGCCCGGAAGCCTTTAGTAAGGTATGGGGATATTCTTTCCAGAGCCGGTCCATTACCGGCGTTTTAGCCAGTGAAATCGCATTGCTTTTAGAAGGAGGCGCGATTCCCCAACCATCTAAGATGATCAGCACGAGGGGGGTGTTTTGAGCTTTGTGATTAGTTTCTGTTTTTTTTGTCCTAGGCATTTTTAGTCAAATAATCAATAACCAAGTAACAAGTTACAAATAATATCCAATAACCAATAAATCAAATTCTAAACTAATGAGTAACAAGCTCGGTTTGGTTATTGTTCCTTGAAACATTGGAATTTATTTGGTTATTGTATCTTGGTATTTGGATTTTATTAATTGAACATTTCTTATTATCCATTCATCATTCTTAATTCATTCTCTATTTCCATCAGCCGGTTGTACTTCACCACCCGTTCGCCTCGCGAAAGAGAGCCGGTTTTGATATATTCAGCATTCACCGCCACGCTTAGATCAGAGATAACGGTATCAGCTGTTTCGCCGGAGCGGTGCGAAATCACAATCCGATAATTGTTGTCTTTGGCCACTTGGATGCATTTCAGCGTTTCGGTAAGAGTCCCGATCTGATTTAATTTAATCAGAATGGCATTGGCCATTGACTGGTCAATCCCCTTTTTCAGCCGCTCAATATTAGTTACAAACAAATCGTCGCCCACCAACTGAATTTTATCTTTCAATTTTGCGGTTAATTTCACCCAGCCGTCCCAGTCGTCTTCCGACAAACCGTCTTCTAAAGAAATAATGGGATAGTTCGCCAGCCAATCCTGGTACATTTTAATCATCTCTTCGGAGGAAAGACTCAATTTTTCTAACTGGAGAAAGTATTTTTTATGCTCTGACTTGTAAAATTCAGAGGCGGCCGAATCAAGCGCCAACGAAACGTCGCTGCCAACCGTATAGTTGGTTTTACTGACGGCTAACAGAATCAAATCCATCGCTTCTTTATGACTGGTCAGGCGAGGGGCAAATCCTCCTTCGTCTCCCACTGAAGTAGGCAAGTTTTTAGTTTCTAATACATTTTTTAAAGAGTGGAATATTTCCACTCCCATTCTGATTCTTTCTTTAAACTCCGCCGCCTGCGGAACAATCATAAATTCTTGAATATCCAAACCGCTATCGGCGTGCTTTCCGCCGTTGATTACGTTCATCATCGGCAAAGGAAATTGATATTCACCCTCAAGAGAGGTCAAAGAACGCAGGTACTGGTAGAGCGGCGCTCGCTGGGAGGCGGCGGCGGCTTTGGCGCAGGCTAAAGACACTCCTAAAATGGCGTTGGCACCCAATTTGGCTTTATTTTCCGTTCCATCCAACTCAATCATTTTTTGATCTATTTCCTGCTGCTTTTCTACCGCCATCCCGATTATGGCCGGAGCCAGTTTAGTACTGACATTCTCCACCGCTTTCAACGTTCCCTTGCCAAAGTAGCGATTAGGATCACCGTCTCTTAACTCCAATGCTTCGTAAGTGCCGGTGGAGGCACCGGATGGAATTGAAGTGATTCCACAGGCGCCATTATCGGTTGTAACCTTCACTTCGATAGTAGGATTGCCCCGGGAATCTAAAATTTCCAAAGCCTGGATTTTTTTAATTTTGGACATGAGTTTAGGTTATTAGCTTTTTAGCTTATTAGGATTCTAAATTGTTATATTGTTTTATTGTTAAATTGTTCAATGAGTGCATCAAAATAATCGTAAACAATAAAGCAATATAACAATAGAACAATTACTCCATTAACTTAATCTTTTTTAACTCAGGTCAATCATATACTATAAGCTATCTATTAGGCAGTAATTCAATCGCCGGCAGTTTTTTACCGGCCAAAAATTCTAAGGAAGCGCCGCCGCCGGTGGAAACATGGGAAAATTTTCCACCTAACTTAAACATCTTTACGATTTTCTCGGTGTCTCCTCCTCCGATTACCGAAGTAGCCTTGCTTTCCACGATCGCGTTGGCCACTTTTTCCGTTCCTTTGGCAAACTCGTCAATCTCAAAATAACCCATTGGCCCGTTCCAGAAAATAGTCTGGGCTTGTTGGATAGCCTGACTAAACAATTCTGCTGATTTTGGTCCGATGTCAAGATAAGTCCAGCCCGGAGGGAGAGTTTCCCCTTCGGTTAGGTCAACCACTTTAGATGCGACATTCTCTTCAATTTTTTCCGCGGCCGCTAAATCAGGCGGCAGCTGCAAAAATTTAAGATCCGGGATATCCTTAAAGGATGTTTTTTGCCCGCTGGTTTTTTCTAAAAGCTCTTTGGCCAATGTCAGATAATCTTTTTTCTCGCCTTTAGCGATATTGACGTAAACATCTTCAATAAAAGAACTTTCCACGTTCACGCCCTTCGCTTTCAAAAAAGTATTGGAGAGAGCGCCGCCAATCAGCAAAGCATCGGCTTTATCCAAAAGATTGATAATGGTATCGAGCTTATCGGAAATTTTAGCGCCGCCCAACACCACCACAAACGGCCGCTTGGGATTTTCTAACAAGGCGGATAGAACATTCAATTCCTTTTCTACCAGGAATCCGGCCACCGCTTCTTTTTGCTTCAGAATGCCGGTGGTGGAAGAATGGACCCGATGGGATTGGGCAAATGCGTCAAAAACAATCAATTCGCCCAAATCAGCCAGCTGCTTGGCAAAAGCGGGATCCTCTTTTTCTTCTTCGGGATGAAAGCGGACGTTTTCCAGCATGATAATTTCGCCCGGCCGCATCGCTTTGACCGCTTTTTCCACCTCCGGCCCCACGCAGTCATCCATTTTTTTGACCGGCCGTCCCAAAATTTCGGCAAGCTTTTCCGCCACGGGATTCATGCGATACTCTTCTACCACTTTTCCGCCCGGCCGTTTGAGCCAGGAAAGAAGGACTAAACTGCAGTTTCTTTCTAAAAGATACTCAATTGTCGGCAAAGTAGCCCGGATGCGGGCATCATTTTTTATTACCATTTTACCGTCTACCTCTTTTGGAGTAATGTCATAAGCTATGCGCAAAAGGACCCGTTTTCCCGAAACATCAATATCTTTAATGGTTTTCTTATTAAAAGAATTTTCCATATTCATAAAAGCTAATTATTAGCTAATAATTCTCCCCTAATTGGCTTGGGGATATCTGAATATTTTCAACTTAATTATAATAAATTTTTACGGATTTGTCATTTTAATTAAAAGGAAGGAGAACTAAGGGTGCTAAGAGACAAAAAAACAATGGGATGAGTCTTGTCCTGTTCTTAAAATAGTTATAACTGGAATATCGATAGTCGCATTCTGCCTCTGCGTAACCATGTTTTACTGGATTGTAATGTATATAGTTGAAATAAGCCCAAAAATCTTTTTCGTTTCTGACGCAAACATCCCAATAATTCCACCATATTTTCCTGCCTCTTGTATTATCAATATTATTCAACAAGTGAGAACTACCTCCATTAACAAATCTTATTAAATCGCTTAACTTAATACCTTGCTTTAAAGTAAAGAGTAAATGATAGTGATTAGCTAATACAACCCAGGCATGCAGTTTAGTATGATATTTTTTAGTCGCCATTTTTATTCTACTCTCCAATAAATTCAGTTTAACGTCGCAATTGAATAATTTTTTCCCCTTGATTGTTCGAGCTGTTACAAAATATATTTTCTCATCAAGATACAAATGAAATGGGATGTGTTTTTTATACCCGTTTGTAAACATATGAATTATAAATAAAAAAGGCGATCATTTGAGAACGCCCAATTTATTTTACTGCTTAATTTAATAATAGCACCTCAACTCTAAGATGTAAAGCTTAAGCTTCTAGGGATAAAACTAAAGTTTTATATACCGAATCATTTTTACTAAACTAAATGATTCGGTTTGTAATGCTTTAGCATTACCACCAAAAGCTTAAGCTTTTTTGTTAATCACAAGTACTTCTCAAAAAACCCCAGCACTTTGCTTTCATAGATTTCTTTATTCTGGAAATAGGCTCCGCCATGGTCCGCGCCGTTCACCTGCCATAACTCCACTGGGCCTTTGGCTGCTTCAAAGATTTTCTTGGACTGTTCCAGGGGAATCTGCCGGTCTTGATCGCCGTGGATCAGCAATAAAGGAGTGGCGCTGTTTCTGGCGGCGGCCAGCGGCGATACTTGGCTGAAATCAAACTTAAGAAATAGCTTAGACCATTGTTTGGCTGACCAGATCAACGGCTTCTTTAAAATGGAAAATCTCCGAAAGAGCATATCCGCTAGATCATCCAAGGTGGCGTATGGACTATCCGCCACAACCGCTTTGACTTCCGGAATGTTCCCTGCTCCCATAATCGCCACGGCTCCGCCTAAAGAAAATCCCATTACCCCGATTTTTTGCGGGTCAACATCGCTTCTGGTTTTAAGATACGAAACCGCCGCTTGCAAATCTTTTTGTTCTTTCCAGCCAATGGTGGTGTAACTACCTTCGCTTTCACCGAAATAGCGGAAATCAAAAAAAAGCAGGTTGTATCTATCATGCAAAAAAAGCGCCCAAGTAAGCACATCTCCCTTTTCCGCCGGATAGCCGTGGAGAACAATAATGGTGCCGGCTGGAGATGTTTTACTGGGCACAAACCATCCTTTCAAATTAAGACCATCTTCCGTTTTAAAGCTGACCGCTTGATATTGATAACCAAAACTTTCCGGAGTAACCGAGCCGATAATTTTTTTGGGGCGAATGGAGGTGTAAAACGCGAAAAAGGATACCACTAAAGCCCAGCCGACGATTATGATAGCCAGTTCAATTAGTATCTTTAACATAAAACGTTTCGCTTTTTTCGAATCACTTTGGGAAGTTTTTCCCATCCCATTGCTTATTTAATACGTAATGTCAATCTGTCTTCGTATTCTGGATTGTTATATTCAACCGTATTATCAGCAATCCATGTTGGCTCGAATTTTTTTACCACAGAAGTAGCTATTAGTTTTTTTTCTTTAGTCAGCAGATTATACAGATAAAAATTGACGTTTGCTTCGCTTTCTAAATATTCCTTTTCTGTTTCCGTATCAAACAAGAAAGGATATTCGCTATACGCCACTATGCCTGTATTGAAATTCAAAGCGTGTTCCTCATAAAAACTGTGCGGGGAATCATAAATTGATATTTCACCGGTTTGTTTCGAAATGCTGAAGTAAGTTGGTTTTTCAGTGTGATATAGTTGCCCCCAAAATTTTTCACTGTCATCGGACCAACCTTCAAATTGTATTCCGGCACCGTCAGTAGCGCCTAATTCCTCTTTGGAAATATTTCTTATTTCTTTAGTTGAAGCATCCATTAAAGCGATTTCGTTACCACCGTCACCATATCCTAATATAATAATACTTTCATCGGGAGATACTTTAAAATTCAAACCCCTAGCGCTAAATAATTTTTGTTCGGTTTTATTACCGTTTATTTTCCATAACTCGTCTGTCCAATCATCATTGGGATCAGGATAGCTTTCATAATTTATCCTGCGAATAACGTAAACATTGCCGTTATGATACTCTGCGCAATTAGCATGATCGGCGAGTAAATCTTGGAAAGAGACGAATAATTTCTTGTTTCCCAACGTGTCAACCAAATAGACGTCACCTCCAACTAGAGCAGTAGTATTGCTTTTTTGGCAATTCGCGGATACTGCCGTGCCGAAATTAACTGTATTAACTGCCTGCTTGTTCTTATCCATCTCTTTGGCTTTGCTTAAATGGTAGCCGTAAGAAACCAATAATAAAATTATGCTGGCTACAAAAAGAGCAATGGTGCTTATAGTAAATATTTTTTTCATAGTCTTATTAGATAATGATAATCTATTTTTATTATATCATTTTTAAAAAAAATTGGATGGAACGGCCGGTAATAACCGTTCCATCCGAAAGATCAAGGCAGATAACCGTAGACGCGTCGGTCTAGGACATCTCCAAGCCACTGGTTTTGATTGGCGGCGTTTTTTACAGGATCTTTAACCCAGTATCTCGATCCGTCATGAGCGAAAATCACCACGTAGTGATTATCATCGTATTGCCAGGTATGGGCGATAACAGGATGTCCTGCTTGCAAATGACCCCAGATTTGATTATTGGTTATCCAACCCCATGGACGGCACGCGCCATACTGAATTGCCTGCGGTAGTCTTATAAAAGCAGTGCCATTCTGAAAGGCATAATGCGCACATCCGGCGTAAGCCCAGTTATTGAGACCGGGCGGGTACATGGAAGGACATTGGTTAGGAGGGCAATAACCCCACTTAGCATAGAGCATGGACACGCAGCAAAGATGGCAACCGGAATTACCAATTGTCCAGTAAGAACTATAGCCGAGGTGGTTACTTGACCAATTAGGATCATTCTGGCTGTAGAACGGCACTTCCACGTACAAAACCCAATCAAGGTTGCGCGTCAAACCTTCTTTTTCTGCCTGTTGCCGACCGATTTCGTTAATTTCCTCCGCGGATGTCACTTCACCGTTTCCGCCGACAATGTAGTAGACATCGCTCCTTGCTTCGACTCCTTCCTCAGAAATGATCCGTAGGACATACCCGCGAAGCGTGTAACGTGTCTCTTCGTCCCACAATGCCAACTGGTTGTACTCTTCTTGGGGCATAGTGCCGGAAATCAATGCTTCGGCAATTGCCTGATAATCAGGATTTTCTCCTGGTTGAACCGTGGTTCCTTCCTGATTTCCCACCGGACTCTCCTGCTTTCCACAGCCGTAGAATCCGGCCGCAAGGGCTATCACGAGGACAGCCATAGCGATGATTGTGCTTTTTTGCCACATCTTACTCTCCTTATTTGGAGTTTTGTGCTGGTCAATTAATCCTGCCCAGCTTAGGATATAGAATTTAAAAGAGCAATTTTCGAATTAGTTATCCCCACTTTTATGCGCCGTCGGTTTAGTCAGTTTGCCGCTGATCTTGCGGAAAAAAACAAAAACGAGCCGTCGCATTTAGGACGCCCGTCCGATAATGTTAATCTTCTTGTATTTTTATTTTAGCATATCAATAGGCAGCGTCAAGATACACTGATTAGTTAAAATCCCAAACCACAAATCCCAAATCCCAAATAAATCACAAATTACAATTTACCAATATTTAAACTACTTACACTTTTCCAGTATTGAACCGAATATTTTGGCAAACTCGATTGTTTCTTGGATTAGAGCTTCTTTTTCTTTGGAATTTTTAATTGGACAATCTAATAATCTCAACCAATATCTTGTTTCTTTTGCTTCCTTTTTGCATATTTTTGTTCTCATTACGAAATCTTTCTTGCTTAAAGATTCATTCGCTTCTAAATAGTTTGCTCCGATTGAGCAAGCGGATCGTATTAGTTGTTTAGTAATCTCAAAATTTATCATATTTTTAGGTAATGCTTTGATAAGATTTTTAACTCTTACTGCAAATAGGAACGTTCTTTCCTCCAAGTCATAGTGTTTGCTATTTGTGATTTGGATCATTGTTATTTATTTAGAGTTTAGAGTTTGGGATTTAGAATTTAAAAAAAGACGTCTTTCTGGGACGCCCTTTCTTTATTTCATTATTTACAGGATAGCACCTGTAAATTTTATGTCAAATGATTTTTTAAATCTCCTCTTCACACTTCCTAATATTTTTTAGTAGTCTAAATAACTATAAGCTAACTTCCTACCTTCTTAATTTCCTATTTAATCGGCAGCTCAAACTTAAAGGTAGAACCCTTGCCCGCGCCTTCGCTTTCCACCCAAATTTTTCCTTTATGGGCATCCACAATTTTTCGGGCGATAAACAAGCCCAGACCCGAGCCGTCGGGAGAAAGGCGGGAAATGCCGGAACCGCGCACGAATTTGGAAAACAGTTTTTCCGCTTCCAAGGGATCAATGCCCACGCCGGTATCTTTCACCGAGACCACCACGCTTTCCGGCTTTTTATCTAAGAAAACAGTGATTCCTCCTTTTTCGGTGTACTTGATGGCGTTATCCACCAGATTCAAAACCACGTCTTTAATTTTATCGGGATCCAGTTCCAGCGGAGGAATTTTGACGGTGGGAATTTTAAATTCCAGCTTAAGGCTTTTTTTGGCGGTGGTCGGCCGCATCGTCTTGATTTGATCCTGAATTACCTTAATGATATCCAATTTTTCCAGATTGAGTTTGAAGCGGCCGGCTTCAATGCGCGTTACGTTTAGGAAAAGATTGACCATGCGGATTAATCTTTGGCTGGCGTCTAAAAGCTCCTGAATAATGTGCGTCTGCTCTTTGGTCATTTCGCCGAAATCACCTTCGCTCATCATAGAAAGATAGCCCATGATTCCGGAAAGCGGGGTTCTTAACTGGTGCGAAGCAATGGACATGAATTCCGACTTGGCTTCGTCTAAATCTTTCAGATGCCGGTTGGCCACCTGCAGTTTTTCGTTGGTCTTTTTGATTTCATTGACCAATTCCAGATTCTTGTACACGATGCCGGTTTGGTCCGCCAAGGCGTTCATCATGTTGTAATCCAGCTCGGAGATTTGCTTTTGCTCGCGGCTCAGCCCGAAAATAATCGCTCCCACAATCCGGTCTTCGGAGAAAATCGGCACGGCAATGGCGGTACGAACGCCCAGAAGCTTTTGGATGGTAACGGCAATAGCCTTGGGCACCGGCGGGCTGACAAAATCGGCAAACGAAGCGCCCATTTGATAATCACCGGTTTTAATTGCTTTGATCGTCAGAGTTGTGCCGGTACTTAGATTGTCTCCGAATTCCTTCAGGGACCCGGGCAAGAGTTTGATTGCCTTTTTGGTCAGGGGCGTTTCGGTAATGGCTTCAATGTGAATCTGATTGGGCTGTTCTTCGTCTACCAATAATAAAATTCCTCCAATATATTTCAATTTTTCGCTGACGCTGTTCACGATTCCTTGCATCACCTTTTTGAAATCCAGCGTGCGGGTGATTAAGCTGGTGATGCTTTGCATATTCTCTAAAAAGACGTTCCGCTCGCCCAAGTCTTGGTTGGCCACCCGCAGTTTGCTGGTGGCGCGCTTTACTTCTTCTTTTAATTTGATATTAAAGTCTTTAACCTCTTTATACAGTTTCGCTTTTTCCAAGGCGGTGCCCAGTTGAGGAGAAAACACTTCCAGCAGGTCAAAATCATCTTTGCTGAAAATTTCACCGGAAAGCTTTTTGCCCAGCATTAAAATGCTTTTCATTTCCCCTTCCACGAATACCGGCACGATGAGCGAAACATCCAATTCCTGCAGTTCATCCAAAATCAGCTGCATTCTTTTTTTCTCGGTGCTTTCGGGCAGGTCGGCAATCTCGCGCTCCATTTCTTCGGTAACAATCAGGTCGCGGTATTTTTTAAGGTAAGGAAGCAAAGGATGGTTCTTGGTCACCCGCGTTCCCACCTGCACGCTGTCGGCCACGGCCGTGAATCCCCCGCCGGTTTTGTTGGGCAGAAACAGAATCGCTTTAGTGAGCTTCAACTCTTCTTTTAGGATTTTTGCTACGGAATAGGTTAAGCTGTTCAAATCAATTTCCAGACTGATGATTTCGCTGATCATCCTTAAAACATTCTGATAATCAATTCTGGCTTTAAAGAAAATTTTGTCGGTGTTCTTGCCGATATATTTCTTTAACGGCTCCAAAGACAAAACCAAGATCAAGGATACGAAAAAGGTGGTTAAAATAGCATTCGCGCCCAGTACGTCATTGAATACCGTGGCGGTAAAGAAGGTTAAGAAAGTAAAGATGGTGGTAACAAACGCGACCAGAATTAAGTACAGCAATGATCGGCTGATGACTAAGCGGATATCCATGAGGCGGTAGCGGACGATGGCATAGGCCATTATAATTGCATAAAAGGCTACGAAAAAATTTCCAACTGGATATATATTAAGATTAAAATCCAAAACAAAATTTGTAGATCCGCCAACGAAACCTATTAATGAAGCAATGAACATGTAAAGCAACTGTTTAGACCTAAGTCCATCCGTTACTCTATATTCTTTATAAATCAAATAGACGCTGTAAAATACTACAACTGCAAAATAGAATAGAAAAATTGGATATACTATTCCAGTTTCTACGGGCCAGTAACTAAAATATGTTCGAGCAGCAACTTCTACAATAAAAATTTTTGTAAAAGAAAGAATAGCAAATGTTGCCGAAACAAGATATAATTCCACAATTACTCTGCGATATTTTAATTCTTTTTTTATCAAAACAACAACGTAGTGAAAAAATGCAGCTGTAATTAAAGCCGTACCAATATACAAAATTCTTTGCCAAAATAATGCCTGTTGACTATTATCCGAGATTACCGAACCAAAAAGACCCACTATCCATAAAGAAGTGAAAATGCTAACTAATAACCATAACTGATTCAGTCTCTGTTTTTTATGTCCAAAAAAAACTACAAAACCTATAACTACGGTAAATATAATTGTAATTAAACATGAATATGCAAAAGCATTCATGACAATTTCAAATTGTTATTTCGAAATTAAATTTACTATTTTCTTTGCTATTTGTTTTTTTCCTTCAACTATAAAATATGATTTATCTTTTTTAATTATAAATGCTTTATGTAAATTTTTCATATCATTAAAATCATTAGCTATTATTAAATCAGCATTTGATTCAATCATACTTTTGTATGCGACTTTGATTAATTCACTTATTTTTGTATTCACTTCTAACTTAAACTTGACTAAAAAAATTTTTGGATCTATTTTCTTTATCAAATTGACTATTTTTATAGTACGCTCGAATTTTATTTCTAGATTAGAATTTCCTGATTTTATTTTGCCAGAAATAACCTTTTTAGGAATATAATCAGGAACCGCTGCAGAATGAATCATAACATCATACGATCTTAACTGTAATTCTTTTTTTATTAAACTAAGAAGTTCATCAAAGTATTTAAATCTAATGATTTTATAAGGGATTGTTTTTCTATTTAATCCTAGAATCCTTCCTGGACCCATAAGCAATGTTACTCTATGCCCTTTTCTATTCGCTTCCCTTGCTATTTCCCAACCAAGTCTTCCACCAAACACGCTTGTTATAATCCTTATACTATCAATTGGCACCCAAGTTGGACCTGCTGTTATTAGAATGTTTTTCTTTTTACATGTTTCCATGTTTTTTTGAAATTATATGACAAGTTATGTTTTATTACGAAAAATTTATACATTATTTTATATTTATAAAACAAAAGCTTTTTTCTATCTTTTATCCATTCTGAAAATTGAAGCTCAATATCTTTGTGTGAATTAATTTTTATTCCTTCAGATCTTAGAAAATCTATATAATAATTACCTATACGAAATATGTATTTTCTAACTATGTATCTTGGCTTTTTTTTCATTTGATAATCAATATTAGCAAGTGGGCCAATTATTTCAATAATATGCTCGGGATTTATATCATGAACAGAATCATTTTCCCCGTTCCATTCTACTAAATTTGTAATTTTACTAATGTGTTTTGTCTTACTGGATAAATCTTTATCTGTTGAAGGATCACATTTTATCCAATGATTAAGATAAACTCCGCATATTATATGAACTGAATGTTTTTTTAGAGGGCTTTTTATTAATTCTGGGATAATGTGACCAAAAGATTCTCCTCCTTTTACTCTATAAATAAAATACCCAGCGGGGATACCCACGGCTCTACATAAAGCAACTAATAAATTTGTACTGTTAGTACACATGCCTGCTTTGTCTCTAAGAGTAGTAGAGGCTTTCTTATTCCAAGGACCAACTTTATATTTTATTTCATCTCTAACAAACTCAAAAAGCTTTACGGCTAATTCTCGTTTATCTGTAAATTCATACTTATAATAATCTGCGATTTTTTTGATCTCTAGATTTTTGTAATCACAAAATTCTGTTTCTTTTAGAAATTCTGATAATTCTTTCATTTTTAGTGTAATATCTTGGTTATTTCCTTAATAATAATATCACTAGTTTCTAAAACTCCTTCACCTTCATATCCACAAGCAAGTTGACCCCTCCTGGGAGCAACAAAATAATACTTCTTTAATTTGGAGTTTATTCGAATTTTCTCTAATCTCTTGATATTTTCCTTTATTATCAAATTCTCCCACATATGACAATTCATAGCAGGTGCTATTAATACAGGGGTTTGGGAAGGAATTGCTGCTATAACAGTCGTTAATAAATTATCCGCTATTCCGTTCGCGATCTTGTTTATTGTATTATATGTAGCCGGAGCTAATAAAAATAAATCGCACCAATCTGCTAAATTAATATGTTCAATATCAGACTTATTATTACTATCAAATGTATTAATATGAACGGGGTGATTAGTAAGACTTTGAAAAGTCATTGGCGAAACAAATTTAGTCGCAGCATCTGTCATTATAACTTTTATTATCGATCCCCCTTTCTTTAACTTATTAATCATACTGCATATTCTATATGCAGCGATACCACCAGTTATACCTATTAGGATTTTTTTATCTTTTAGTACGTTTATCATATATTTATTGTTTACTTTTTAATACGCTACTCTAAACAATCAAAAAACCACCTTCAATCCTATCCTTTCCTCCTTATTCAATTGGATAAGCTGGGTGGCCATTTTTTTAATTTTAGTGTTTGTTTTAGGTTATTTTTTGTATCTAATTCACGACCTTATTATAGGAAAAGCGGGGAGAAAAGTCAAATATTTGACACCAAAAACATTTATGGGGTAAGATAGAATGTTCTTTGAAATAAATCAATCTATTTGTTCCCTAATACAATGGGTGTAAGATGATAATAGAGGTAATAGAAACCAACAATACCAAAAAGCACAAGAAAGGAGTATGCCATGAAGACTAACGACATCATGGGCCTGGCGTTAGAGGATTACCAGCGTGGCGTCCACGGCCAGACCTTTGTCCAGCGTGATGACGGTTTTTCTGATCGCGAGCCAATCGAACGCTATTTTAAAGGTTTCCCTGAGTGGAGTCAAGTTGAACAGCGTTTGTTGGCTGGACTAACCGGCAACGTCCTAGAAATCGGTTGCAACCGCGGTGAACACTTGCGCTATCTGCAAGACCAAGGTTTAGATGCCACGGGCATCGACATTTCTCCAAAAGCAATTGAACTGGCCCAACAATCCGGCGTACGGAGTTGCTTTGTTATGGATGCCCGTAAGGTGGAATTTTCTGAGCAGTTCAATACTGTCTTGATGCTGTACTACGGCTTTGGTCTGGGCGGAACGATAGCCGGCCAGAAGCAAATGCTCCGTGATTTCCATCGGCTGACGACGCTGGATGGCCAAATCATCGGTTCCAGCATTGATGCTTTAAAGACCGATTCGCCCCAGCACCTTGCCTATCAGGAGTTCAACCGCCAAAAACGCAAGGCTTACGGCAATATCACTCAGGTAACGTTGCGGCTGCAGCATCAAGATCAAGCGGGAGAGTGGTATGACCTGTTGTTTGTTAACCCAGCAGGCTTGACGGAGTTAGTTTCGGGTACCGGCTGGCAGGTACAGGAAGTGATTCCTGAAAAAGAAGGAGGCCGAGCATGGTACTATGTGCTGATTAAATCCAGGTGAAATTGGAAAACCGCTAACTGCTCGACTACCGCCGTCTAGTAATTAGGAGAGGAGGATTGAACGATGTCGCAGGTTAGAATGGTAATTAAGAATCGAAGAAGCGGTCGAGAATGTCTGTGCGGCGGGAAAGAGCTGGTAGTTGTTTTTCCCTACGGACTTTCACCGCTGGCTTCAAACATTGAAAATGAGCTGCAGAAAGTCAGGCTGGCGGAAAAACTCGGCGTAGATATGGTCAAAGATAATTCAGTCGGCCGTAAAGAGTGGTTCAAACTAATGCGGCAAGTCGCTGAAGAAATTGACTTACCTCTGGGCGCTTCTGCTGCTTTAGCCGCTGCTAATTTAGCGGTTGACCAAAAGAAACGTCCCACCGACGTAACCAAAGACCTTTTCTACAAAGGCTTTGAGCGGCTAGCAGAAGTATGCGATGCCATCGAGGTTTTTCCGACGATTACACCCGATTCACTGCGGGTTTTAGGGGAATCAAACAGAGTTAATCGGAAGGTAATTTCTCGGGCTGGAAACATCATTGTTCATTACCTCCGAAATACTCACGATGATAACCCTTTCTTCACTGACCCCGACTGGTTTTTAGATCAAGCCAAGGAAAAAGGGATTACTCTGATCATCGGCAATGGCATGAGGGCATCATGCCTGGCTGATTCCTTTGATGAGGTACAAATGCTTGAAGTCGAACTCGTCAAGGAGTTCGCGGCACGAGCCATAGCCAAAGGCGTTTCTATCATTGCCGGCATCTTTGGCCACATTGACCCGGCTAAAACCGATGTCTTGACTACAATCAGACGGGAAGTACCGATTCCGCTCGGCGGTCTTGGTCCTCTCGTTACGGATATTGCCTTAGGCTACGACCAAATCAATGCCGCTATAGGTATTATCCTGATGCGTGAGTATCTTGACTGGGTTTCCATCATCACTCCTGCCGAGCACATCGGCATGCCCAATCTAAACGATGCCGCCGATGGCATCACTGCTTTCAACATAGCCAGACACATATTGGATTTGCGTGCTGGTCAAAAGCATGAACGTGATCGGCAGATGGCTCAAGCGAGAATAAACAAACTGTGGTGCGCTGGGATGCCGGAACTTTCTCTGAATCCGTATTCACCCATTATCAATCGCGTGATACAGGAAAAGTGGCCGGACGGCTGTTCTTTATGCGGAGACTGGTGCCCCTTTGTGGAAAAGCCAGAATGATTGATTTACCGCAGAACAGAGGGACTAAAACAACAAGCGTGAGACCGGTTCTTATAGGAAGAGAACCGGTTTTTCTTAAATTTTACCAAAAAGAATGGAAAGAGGCTCTTTTTTATTCAGTAATATCCTGATAGAATAAGATATATGAAAATAAATGCCAAAAGATTTATTTTATTTGTCTGTCAGAGCAATTCTGGCCGCAGTCAGATGGCACAAGCTTTTTTTAATCACCGTCATCAAAAAACCAAAGCGATCAGTGCCGGAATCAAGCCAGATCGTGAAATTCATCCTTGGACCATCAAGGTGATGGAAGAAGTCGGAATAGATGTCAGTCACCAAGGAACAAGATTACTCACCTATGAATTGATGAGAAAAGCTGACAAAATAATCATCATGGATTCCGGCATTAAAAGCTATTTGCCAGCAGAATTTTTGCCTAAAATAATAAATTGGCGTATCAAGCAACCTTGGGGTAAACCGATTAGAAAAGTCCGAACAATTAGAGATAGTATCGAAAAACACATTAAACAACTCTAAAAGTCAATCTACACCGATTTCCCCCTTTTCTATACGCCTTTTTAACCCTTCAATGGTGTGTTTGTAAAGTAAAACGTTAGCCAAGCCAATACTTGCTTCCGCGGAAATTTTCTTGAAAAAATTAATGTCTTGGACAGTGTAAGCGTTTCCTGATTTTTTCGGACCGACTAAAATCAATCCGATCAACTTTTTATAATCCGATTTGAGCGTAATCAACACCTCGGTATTGGTTTGCAGAAGCTCCGCTTCTAAATCCTTAAGAACAGAAATTTTGCTTTCACTGGTAAGATTAAGAAGATACGGAATTTCTTCTTTTACCAGCACCGTTTTCTCTTCGGAAAGATAGCGGATCATGGGCAGATTTTCGGGAATGGTTACTTTTTTAGCGCCTTTGGGATAAGTGGTTTCCAGCATCCCTTTTTCATTGTCTGAAATTAATATTCTCACTTCGCTGATTTCTTTATCTTTGGTAATCAGGGAATAAATTTCTTCTTGAATCTGATCGTACTCGCTTACTTTAGGAAGTTTGGCAATCAAATCATCCGCTTTTTTACGGCGCTCTATTTCTTCTTTGTAAAACAGATTATCAACGGCCGAAAACAGCCATTTTCGAAACGGAAAAATAGTTACGGCGATAATCAAGATTATCATAAGAGTAGTCCATAACTGGTTTATTTCCAAAAAGTTTTGAGTTATCAGAACTAGATAGGTATAAACGGCCACTATTATTATCAAAGATACGATATGGGTAACTCCGCGTTTGATAACAAAATTAATATCCATCAAACGATAGCGCAATATGGAATACGTAGTGATAATGGGAAATATTATAGAGATAGATATGTATATCAGGAATTGTTCATCCGAAATTCTACTGATTACGGCACCATAGAAACTTAGAAATAACAGACTTAATACTGAAACAGTATATCCTAGTAGAAAGTACTTTAATTGCAATTTAGTTAACCCTTTGGAATTTTTATATTTTTTGTACAAAGAACGAGTACTAATTATTAAAAAGTAAACTACCAGTATGGAAAGATACAGAATATATACTGATAAATTATAGTCAAGTTCATCATAGTTTTTCGTGGTTAAAATAAGTCCAC
>PFMD01000036.1 GCA_002784945.1 Candidatus Kerfeldbacteria bacterium CG_4_10_14_0_8_um_filter_42_10 | reverse complement strand
ATAAAACACACTGTAAGTATACAGGGATTAAGGGCTTTTTGACTGTTTATCACTATGCGCTACGCTATGCGTATATGATTACCAAAAAAGCCTTGCATAAAGTCCGCATCTTAGCCTTCTGGGAAAAGTACGGACTTGATGCTACATTAGATGCCTTTAAAGTTAAACGTCGAACTCTTTATGATTGGAAAAGTAAATTAGAGCAAGGTGACGGCAAACCGGAAGCATTGAATGATAAATCCCGTACGCCCCTTAAAAAACGTAAGCGTATTTGGCCAGAAGAAGTCATTGCTGAAATTAAACGCCAGCGTTGGGCACATCCTAACCTGGGAAAAGAAAAGATACACCCTGCCCTAAAAGCACATTGCGATAAGATGTGCCTTAGCTGCCCAAAACCAAAGACTATTGGCCGCTTAATTAAAGACCTTGGCGGATTAAGAATTTATCCGCAGAAAGTTTCTCACTTTGGCAAGGTTAAGCCCTTAAAACACCGCAAAATCCTACGCAAGCCAAAAGATTTTAAGAGTGAATATCCTGGCCATCTGGTTGCTTTTGACACCATCGAAAAACATATCCATGGTTTGCGCCGTTACGTAATCACTTTCGAAGATATCTACACGAGATTCAGCTTTGCCTGGTCCACTACTTCGCACGCTTCGTTAGCTGCCAAGGAATTCTTTGAATACTGTCGCAGGATTTTTCCGTTTTCTTTCGTCTTTGTTTTAACAGACAATGGTTCAGAATTTGCCAAACACTTTAGCGAAGAATTAAAACGACTGCATTTAACCCATTACCACACTTATCCCAAAACACCCAAGATGAACAGTCATCTTGAAAGATTCAACCGCACAATCCAAGAAGAATTTATTGACTATCACGCGGGGGACCTAATCGAAACTGATGTTTTTAACCGCAAATTAATTGACTGGCTGGTGTGGTACAATACTCAAAGACCGCACTATGCGTTCCAAAACAAATTTTCCCCGGTACAATTTATGATATCATTACGAGATCAACAATTTAAATTGCCACAAGAGTGCAAAATTGGGTGGCCTTATACAAATACTTTATTTTTCTAAAAAAATGTGTTAAACTAGCATTTGAAAAAGAGCTAACTTTTGCTAAAAATGGCTCGAGAAGAAATAAGATACAATGGCTTATCATGGCTGAATATTCCTCAGCCTACCGAAGAAGACACTCGCTATCTGGGGGATAAATTCAAATTTCACCCCCTTGATTTAAAAGATTGTCTTTCGGTTACCGGTACGCCCAAGATCGATGTTTACGAGGATTATCTTTTTATCGTATTTCATTTTCCTGAGTATAATCATGATACCAATCGTATACTCTATCACGAGCTAGATATTTTTATCGGTAAAAACTATCTTATTACAATGTATCGAGGGGAATTCGAGTCGGCCGCCGGATTTGTAAATTATCTCAAGAACGACCAAGAAGCCGGGGAACAATATATGAGCAAAGGTCCCGGCTTTTTGCTTTATAATTTAATCGGGCCGCTTTTTAAAAAGTCGTATTCCGTTGTAGATAAAATCGGGGAGAATATTACCAGAATTGAAGACGAAATTTATAGCGATAAAACCATGGATGTGGTTAAAGAGCTAGCGATTGAAAGAAGGCACGTTCTTAACTTTCGCCGGATTATCGAACCGCAACGGTTTATTTTAGACAGTTTAGTTCATTTACGCCGCGATTTCTTGGGCAAGGAATCCGAGATTTACTTTGACGACATTCATGATCATATTGAAAGAATATGGTTGTTTCTGGAAAATTATCGCGAAATTGTGGAAGGTTTGCATGACACTAACGAAGCAATGATGTCCCATAAGATTAATGAAATTATGAAAATGCTGACATTAATTTCCGTATGCTTGCTTCCCTTGACCCTCATTGCCAGCATTTATGGCATGAATATTGAATTACCCTTGGCTGATCATCCCAATGCCATCTGGGTTATTATGGGCGTGATGTTTTTGGTGATTGTCAGCGTCGTCGCTTATGTTAACAAAAAAGCAGCATAGCAAATCAGGGTATTGTATGATTCATTAAAATCCTTAGTATAAATTATAGCCCTTCATTTTTGTAAAAAGACATTAATAATTGATTAAAAAAATATGAAAAAATTTATTTATCCTTTTTTGGCTTTTTTTGTAGTTCTTTACTTATTATTCAGTTACAACGAGGCGACTAAAGATGATCAGGGCAAGGTGCTTTCTTACAGTACAACGGCAGAAGAAAAAGTACTTACTCCCGAAGAACTGAATCAGCAATACGAAGAAGCGATTCAAGGGGTAGCCAATGTCATGACCGCTCTGACCGCCCCGGTTGATAGCAAAAGCGCCATATCGGAGCGTTTATCGGCAATAAAACAATTAGAAGAGACTATTTTAGAACAAAAGGTTCCGGCTCAATACCAAAACCTGCATCTAAAATTAATTTCCCTTCTTGCTGATTTGCAAAATCCCCTGGTTATTCAGAATTCCTCTTCTAGTCCTGATTATCAAATTGATTTTAATACTGTAAAAGAGGGTATTGATAATTTAAAAACTGAATATCCTTGGCTTAGTACCCATTAAACCATAATGAAATATTTTGTTCTGGCATTAGCAGTAGTTATTTTGGCGGCCGGCGGTATATATCTTTCCTTTCAGAAAGCCCCAGAAGGCCAGGTTATCTCGGCTTCAGCAAACTACGATTCCTTGCCATCTACGACCGATGGTCTGATTAGTTTTGTTTCCAATCGAGATGGCAATGACGAAATCTATCTTACCGACAGCAAAGGCTCATTTTCTAGAAGAATAACAAATACCTCTGAAAATGAAACTGAACCGATACTTTCTTTTTCCAAAAGTCAAATTGCTTTTTTTTCTCAAGGCAGCGATTACACCGCAATTTATTTATTTGCTTTGACCACGGGAGAAAAAAAATTATTGACTATTACCAGGGGGATTGTTTACTCAATGAAGTTTTCACCCAACGGACAAAGAATATTATTTTTAGAGGATTTTTCTAAAACAGAAAAGACTCGGGATCTCTATTTGATTAATACCCAAACAAGCGCGATAGAAAGAGTGGCGAGCGGAGTACAGGATTATAACTGGTCCTCTGATAGCAACGGCGTTGTCTATACGGTAAATGATTCTTTAAAAAGTATTACCGATACCAAATTGCTTTTTCGGGCGATTGATGAGAAAGAACGCTTGCTGGACGAGGTCGCATTATTTCAAGGGGGAGTGGCGCCAGTTTATTTTCACTCAAACAAAAAAGTGGCGTTTTTGGATGTTACCGGCGAGTTCTTGCGCCTGATTTCCACTACCTCTCGGGGCGAGAATCAGCAGGAGCTTTTTACCATTCGAATTAGGCCTCAAGAAAGCAGTTTCTATTTTCTAGATACTAATTCCGACAACAGTGAATTGCTTTTAACTATTTATACCGAACAGATTTTAGTAGAACCTTTAATCATTTCACTGAAGGAACAAACGGTAAAAAGATTAGAACTGGAAGCGAATAAACTGGAATGGGAGTCAGGAGATACAATAGTCTACTCCGCCGAAGACCAAAACGGCCATTCTCAAATCTGGGTCAAAGAAAATACTAATTCAGAAGGTCACCAACTAACTAGTGAAATGAGTAATTGGTTTTGAAGATATGATTCTAATTCGGCGCATTGCCATTATTTTTTCCATTATCGTAATCGGGGGGTTGTTTGAATTTTTGTTGTGGAAACCCGAATGGTATTATGTCTTTATTTCACTGTTAGAAATATTGATTATTTCTCTGCTTTTTTGGTTATCCTGGAAGAAAATTGAAATTAAAGAAGCTTGTTCTTTAATCATTACGCCATTTTTCTTTCTTGGGTTCAGTTTTGTTTTCATTTTTTTTATGGAAGGGTCATTGCTTGAACAACTAGTAATTTTAACGATTGTTTTTTTGTGGTGGACTTTTATCGAGAATGTTTTTTTGTTTTTTTACCAGCCCGTCCGTTACCAGCCTTATTCTTTAGAGAATATCACATCTTATCTTAATTTAATCACGGTATTCTTAGTGAGTTCTTCTTTGCATAGTTTTATCATTTTTTTGGGATTCTCGGGCGCGCTTTCGCTGCTCTTAATTTTTTTGATCACTTTGCTGTTAGTATTACAAATGATTGTCATCAATAAGATATCCATTAAGAAAAATTTTGGGCTGATTATAACACTGGCACTTATGATAGCCGAGCTGTTCTGGGTCACTAAATTTTTACCGTCCAGTTATTTAGTCAATGGCTTAATTATAGCAATCAGCTATTACCTTTTAACTGGCATTATCCGTCATTGGTTTTTAGAAAGTTTAGACAAAAAAGTATTAAAGCGTTATCTTGGAATAAGCGGCACCTTGTTTTTGCTAATTGTGCTTAGCGCTCGGTGGATATAAATACTTGAGACTAATAATTTTCAATAAATTATCAATTAACAATTACTATTTACTTATTAATTATGAAAGTAAAACCAGTGCCAACTTCGCCTAAGATTGTTAAAAATGAGAAATTGGTTCAAGAAATCTATTCACAATCCGATCCCCAATCATTTAAGCAGCCAGCTCATCGTTCTAAAAACGGGCTATTAATTGTCATTATTGCGACTCTGGCCGGTTTTTTGGCTGGTTTATTGGGTGAGGTGATAATCAATGCTCTGGCGGTGTCGTATCCTAACCTTCCGATCATAAAACAACTCTATTTAAACTCCTATCCTAATGATAGCAGAATAATAATTCAAAAAAGCGAAAAGAGCATTACAGCTTCAGAGTTCGAAATTCAACAGACTATTCGCGAAAGTAGATCGAAAGCGGTAACTATTTTTCTAGAAAAAAACAATAATCTCGAAGACCCCTTGGGCCAAGCTTATCACGAGGAAGAAGCAAAAGGCAGCGGGATTATTTTAACGAACGACGGCTTAATCATGGCTTCGAACCAGGTTATTGACGATATGAATGGGAAATATGTAGCAGTAACCTCGGATAAAAATATTTATCCAATTACGAATCTTGAGTTAGATCCGATAAGCAATACAGTTTTTTTTAGAATTGATGCTAAGAATCTGATAATGGCCGGGTTTGCCGATCCGGCAGATTTAAAAGCGGGTCAGCGATTGGTCAGTTTTGTTAACAAGATTGATGGATCATACGCGGCCAAATTTACTGAAATACAAGATCTTCATTATTACTTTCCAAAGGAAGGAGCATCAAATTTGGTTTTTTCATCGGATTTTTTTAATGAAAAAATGAGACTTACCAGTTACTTGCCGGATGAATTCAAAGGCGCTCCCTTGCTTACTCTCGACGGCAAAGTGGCGGGAATAGCTTTTAGATCCCAATCCGGTCAATCCGAGGTTGATTCGGCAATTCCCGCCCAGCAATTTAGGACGGTTATCCCGCAATTACTGAAGAACGGAACTATCGAAAGAGTCTGGCTGGGGATTCACTATTTAGATCTGAGTAAATTGATTAACGTACCAAAAGATTTAAGCCAAGGGCTTGATCAGGGAGCGTTAGTTTATGGCGATGATGTTTTGAATCTGCCGGCCGTTCTAGAGCAAAGCCCTGCGGCTAAAGCTGAGCTCAAAACAGGTGATATAATAACTAAGGTTAATACGATTGAAGTTAATTCTGACAATTCGCTCGAAGCGCTGTTGCAAGAGTACGAAGCAGGAAAAGAAATAGAACTGGTAGTAATGAGAAACAATCAAGAAGTGAAGCAAAAAATCAAATTAGACAAATTACCGGAATAAGTTTAAACTTTTAAAGAATCAATGATTGAAATAATTAGTAAAATCAGAAATAGCCGCCATATTCAAGAGAAACCGATCCTTCGCCAGATAATAAAGTTCTCTTTAGTAGGCGGCTTTAATACAATTTTAGATTTCTCGATTTACATCAGTCTGACGCGCTTTTGGGAATTCTGGCAACAAAACTATTTATTGGCAAATTTTGTGTCTTTTTCCTTTGCGGCCACCTCCAGCTATATCATGAACAAAACTTGGACTTTTCGAGATAAGAACAAAAAAATTCATATCCAGTATCCTAAATTCCTGTTAGTCAGTATAGTCGGCCTTTTGCTAAATGAAATCACCCTTTACTTCATAGTGAGTCACCTCGCAATTTATGATATTTTAGGAAAGATAGCAGCGTCTGGAGTAGCTATGTTTTGGAACTTCGGAGCCAACAAATTTTGGACTTTTAAGCCAGAAAAGAAGAAGAATGAAGAGTTGTCTGATTCACTAAATTAGGTTATAATCATAATAACTTGTTATGAACGAAAAAAGTTTTTTAACTCAGATTTCCTTAGTAATTCCGGTTTATAATGAAGAGGAAAGAATAAAAAAATCATTATCTAAGATCCTTCCGTATTTAAACCAGTTAGCAGATTACGAGATTATTTTTGTCGATGACGGAAGTACTGATCGGACGTTGCTAGTTCTAGAAGAATACAAAAACAAACGCTTCAGGGTAATAAAAAACGGAAAGAACTGTGGTAAAGGATACTCTGTTCAACAGGGAATGCTAAGAGCGCGTTATCCCGTAGTTCTGTTTTCGGATGCCGACTTCTCTACACCCATTGAGGATTTAGAAAAACTGTTGCCCCATCTTGAGAATTACGACATTGTCATTGGTTCACGGGGAATGGAACAATCTCAAATCTCGGTTCATCAGAAGTTTTATAAAGAGTGGTTAGGTAAGATCGGCAACAAATTCATTCAGTTGCTGGTCATTCCGGGAATAAAAGATACGCAGTGCGGCTTCAAGTTGTTTAAAAAAGAGACCTTGGTTATTTTTCAAAAACAAACGATTAAAAGATGGGGATTTGATTTTGAAATTTTAATGTTAGCGCACAAAATAGGATTCCGGATTAAAGAAGTGCCGGTTAGATGGCAGAATGATTTTCGAAGTAAAGTAAAATCTTCTGATTACCTTAAAACCTTTGGCGAGCTGATAAAAATAAAGTGGAACGTTTTAACTAATAAGTATGATTTTAAAAATTATGGCCGATAAACCAATTTTTGAGAAAGAAAACATATTAGTAACCGGCGGTGCGGGATTCATTGGTTCTCATCTTTGTGATGAACTGATTAAAAAAAGCAAGGTTATTTGTATTGATAATTTCATCACTGGCCAAGAAGATAATATCGATCATTTGCTGAAAAATCCCGATTTTGAATTCATTAAGCACGACATTACCATTCCCCTAAAATTAGACGAACTCCCCGAGCTGGATAAATTCAAGATTAAATTCCAGGGAATTCAGAAAATATATCATTTAGCTTGTCCCACTGCCCCTCGGGAATACAATAAGATTCCGGTCGAAACGCTTCTGGCTAATTCCCACGGCACGCGAAATGTTTTGGAATTAGCGGTACAAAACAAGGCAAAGCTCCTGTTTCTTTCCAGTTCCTCAATTTACGGCGAGCCTTTAGAAGACGCTCCCTTTAAAGAAGACTACTGGGGATTTATTGATCCGATTGGCCCAAGAAGTTGCTACAACGAAGGAAAACGCTTTGCCGAATGCATGGTAGTGA
>PFMD01000044.1 GCA_002784945.1 Candidatus Kerfeldbacteria bacterium CG_4_10_14_0_8_um_filter_42_10 | reverse complement strand
AATGATAATTTTATCCGCTAAAACGAAGGATCCCGCGGTAATCGGCAAGCTGATTATCATCAGATACACGATTGCTCGTTCGAAAGTGTGAGCCAGTTTTTCTTTGGAAGTAATAAAGTAACGGCTCATCGCCGGGAAAAAACTGGTGGCAAAAGCTCCGGGAATAAAGGTAAGCGATAGATTGAATTTAGAAGCAATGGAATACCAGCCGACATAACGATCCCCTGCCAGTATGCCCAGCAAAACTTTGTCAATGTCATTATTTATTTTATAGAAAATTCCCGCAATGGCGAAGGGAAGGGCGATTTTAAGAATCGTTTTAACAACCTTTTTGTTCCAGTGAAAGGCCGGCCTGATTTTTGCTTTGAATAATACTAAAGAAAAAGAATACAGAAAATTAAAGGCACTACCCACTAAAATTGCTGTTATTAATGCGCGAAGATAAAATCCGAAAACAAGACTGGCAATACCCACTCCCACAATAAGACTCTGGTAAACCACTATGCCGATTGCTTCGTATTGCAGCTTTTGATAAGCGCGGAAAATAGAATAAAAAGAAAATGTGAACGAATCTAAAATAATTACAACAATCGCAAGGTATACTAAATTCAGCGTTAAGGCATCTCTTCCCAGAAGATTGACTGTCGCCAAAAGCGCGACTATGGTTATAACCGAAAAAACCAGCTTAATACCCAGGACATTTGATAAATACAGTTTGGCTTTATCATAATCACGTGATATTTCACGCGTTAAAACCGGCCCCATTCCAAATTCAATTAAAAGCGCGAATATACCCGTAAAAGACAAGGCCCAAACATAGCGGCCGACGTTATTACTGCCTAATTGCTGCGAGATATAAGCAAAATAAAAAAAAGATAGTATCTTTTGAAATATAGAAGCACCGGTAAGAAATGCGGTATTTCTAGCGATTTTACTTTGAGAAACTTTCTCCATTATTTTTTCTAGCGTTTTTGCCACTGAGGAGCGCGGCGCGCTCGTTTTAAGCCGTACTTTTTGCGCTCTTTGACTCGCGCATCTCTTCGTAACAAACCCGCCTTTTTCAATTGCGCACGTAAATTGGGATCATATTTCTCTAAAACTCGAGCGATTCCCAGACTAATGCCTTCCGCCTGCCCTTTTTTACCGCCACCATTCGTTTTTATGGAAAGATAACCGTTTTTAACCCCGGCGACCTCTTGGGGAAGTTGCACAATTCTTTGGAGTGCTTGGGTGGGAAAAAACTCCGATAACTGTTTTGAATTAATTTCCATCCCATTTTCTTTTTTAGAATAGAATCTAATTCTGGCAATTGCCGATTTTCTCCGGCCCACCGCAAATAAATAGTCTCGTTTCACTATTATTTTCTCCGCTTTTTGCTCTTTTTCAGGAAGGACGATTTCCTTTTTCTTGGGCCGGCCTCTCTTTTTAACAGCAGGACGCTTTACCGACTTAATTGTTTTTTCTCCGCCCGAGGTCGCCGACGCTCCATAGCTCTGGCGACGGAGCGCGGATCCGCCTTTGGCTGATTTCTTAGTGGGCATTACCTTTTAAATTGAATTTTTTTAATCATCCGGTTTCGCAGCCTATTATTAGGCAGCATGTTTCTAACGACTCTAATAAAAAATTGTTCGGGATCCTTTTTGAATAATTCTTCCATACTTTTTGATTTGATCCCACCCGGGTATCCGGTAAACCTAAAATATTTCTTATCGCTCATTTTCTTTCCGCTAACAGCAACTTGGGCAACATTCTGAATTATTACCCTGACATTGCTCAATTTTTCTGGAGAATAGTCGGGAAGTAATTTCCCTTGTAAAGCCATAGAAACTTCGGTGGAAATTCTTCCTAGCGTTTTTCCCTTGGCGTCAAAGCGATAAAAATGAGTCGTATTAATATTTTTAGGATTGTTTTGTTTCATTGCCTTTAATAATTTCAATCTGCACAATTAACGAATTATCCCCTTTCCTGTTGCTGATTTTGCTGATTCTTAAATATCCTCCTTTTTTAGCATTCAATTTTGGAGCGATTTCCGAGAATAATTTTTTTATCAATTTTTCCTGATACAGATATTTTTTTGCGATTCGGCGATTAGCAATAGTATCTACTGTTGCCAAGTGAATTAATTTTTCTACAATCGGCTTCAAAATGTTAGCTTTTCCGGCGGTTGTTTTTATTTTTTCAAATTCAATCAATTGTCCCGCCAGATTCCGTAACAAAGCATCCCGGGCCGCTCTTTTTCGATCTAATATTCCTTTTTTCTTTCTATGGCGCATAATTTTTATTTTTTAGCGTCTTTTTTGCTCTTTGCCTCGGCCGGCTTTTGGTCACCTGTTGCTTTCTCTTCTGATGAGTCCGGTTTTGCAGCGGACTTTGTTTCCGCTTTCTTTTTAGGCGCAGCTTTTTTACTTTTGGTAAACAAAGAGAAGTGATTTACTAAAATCTCTCCTGCTTGGTAAAAAGCATCGGACGGAGATATTGTGCCATCCGTTTCAATCTCAAGGGTCAAGCGATCATAGTTGGTCATTTGTCCGACGCGAACATTTTCTATTTCAAAGCGAGCTTTCAGAACAGGGGTAAAGATAGCGTCAGTGGCGATCGTTCCGATCTCGGATTTTTCCTTTTCTCTGCTTTCCACGGGAGAATAACCCAAGCCCCTGCCGACGGTAAATTCAATTTCCAGTTCAGCCGCCTTATCAGTCAAGGTGGCAATCACCTGATCGGGATTAACCACTTCGACCTCGGCAGATTTCTTGATATCGCCGGCAGTAACAACTTTTTCTCCTTTTACCTTTAAATTTACTACGGCATTGTCGCCACTCAATAATTTCAGTCTGATTAGCTTAATGTTTAAAATCAAATCAACAATGTCTTCTTTAACATACTTGATGCTAGAAAATTCATGCTGGACCCCCTTTATTTTAATGGCGGTAATGGCCGCACCGGGTAATGAAGATATCAGTACTCTCCGCAAAGCATTACCCAAGGTCAATCCATATCCAGGATACAGTGGTTCGACAACAACAACCGCTTTATTATCATTTTTTTGTTCTACTTCTATTTTTTGTGGTAGTTGAATATCATTCATGAAATAATCCAATTAATAATCAGTTATATAAATTATCGCGAGTAGAATTCAATTACTATGGGAATGTTAAGAGTCTGCTTCACCTCGTCAAAAGGAGGTTTGCTTAAGACCTTACCGGCCATTTTTTTCTGTTCATATTCCAGCCAACTAGGAAGGGTCTGTTTTTGAGGATTCTTCTCAATTTCAGAAAATAGGTTTTTGCTCCTTTCCTTAATCGAGATTTGGTCGCCGACTTTCAGTTGAGCAGAGGGAATATTTACCGTTTTGTTATTTACTAAAATATGGTTATGGGAAACCAGCTGACGCGCAATACTGCGCGATTTGGCCAAACCAATTCGGTAAATTACATTATCTAATCTAAGTTCCAACAAATTCAGCAGGTTGGCGCCGCTA
Source organism: Candidatus Kerfeldbacteria bacterium CG_4_10_14_0_8_um_filter_42_10 (assembly GCA_002784945.1). Lineage (GTDB taxonomy): Bacteria > Patescibacteriota > Patescibacteriia > UM-FILTER-42-10 > UM-FILTER-42-10 > UM-FILTER-42-10. The sequence continues at coordinate 3,313 of PFMD01000044.1, read as the reverse complement.
TCTCCGCCACCCTTCATGGCCTTTTGGACGTAGTTGCTGAACTGTTTTTCCAAAATACCGTAAATATGCTTAACTTTCTGTTTTTCTCGCAATTGGGTTCCATACTGCGTTAATCTTTGTCCGTGAAACTTGGGGCCATGCATTCCCGGCGGATAATTTCTTTTTATTATCGGACATTTAGGCGTGAAGCATTTGTCACCTTTAAGAAACAATTTCTCGCCCTCTCTTCGGCATCTTTTGCATTTTGGATCTAAATTTCTGGCCATTTTAAACTCTTCTTGGTTTAGGCGGGCGCGGACCATTATGGGGAATGGGCGTCACATCCTTAATTGATAAAATATTTAATCCAGCTGAGCCAAGGGCGCGGATGGCCGCTTCCCGGCCGCTGCCTACTCCTTTGATAAAAACATCGACTTCTCTAAGCCCAACGTCTTTGATCTTTTCCAGTAAATTCCGGACAATTATTCCCGCGGCAAAGGGAGTGGATTTTTTGGGACCTTTGAATCCAGAAATTCCGGCGGAAGACCAGGCAATTACGTTTCCATTCGGATCAGCAATGGTCACTATCGTATTATTGTAAGTGGCCTGAATATGCACCGCTCCATGGGTAATAATTTTTCTTTTCTTTCTTTTTCTTGGTAGGGATTTCTCTTTTTCCATGTAATTAAATTAAGTTTTTTGATCAGACGGTTTTCGGCCGCTGCCTACTGTTTTTCTTACATTTCCCCTGACGGTACGGGAATTTGTTTTAGTCTTTTGGCCGCGGACCGGAAGGTTTTTAGCGTGGCGGCTGCCGCGATAACTTCCAATTTCTTTCAATCGCTTAATATTGGTGAGAATTTCACGCTTTAATTCCCCTTCTACTTTGTAATTTTTCTCGATTGCTTCGCGCAATCCGTTGACTTCTTCTGGAGTTAAATCCTTAGTGCGCGTATCAGGATTAACCTTAGTGTCTTTTAATATTTTATGAGATAAGTTTATTCCAATTCCAAAAATATAGGTTAATGCTATTTCTATTCTTTTTTCATTGGGGAGCGTTACTCCTGCGATTCTAGCCATTTTTTAAATTAAAATCAATATATTTTAGAATGGTTTTATTGTTATATTGCTGTATTGTTTTTCCCGGGATAATTTTTACATCTCAACAATATAACAATACAACGAGCTAAATTTAATAATTATTCATCCTTGTCTTTGTTTATGTTTAGGATTTTCACAAAGCACAACCACTCGGCCTTTGCGCCGAATAACCTTGCATTTGTTACAGATTTTCTTTACTGATGCTCTTACTTTCATGTTTGATATGACTAATTGCGGTAAGTTATTCTACCTTTTGTTAAATCATACGGAGTCATTTCGACAGTAACCCGATCGCCGGGAAGCAGGCGGATTTTGTTCATTCTCATTTTTCCGGAAAGATGGGCCAATATTTCATGTCCGTTTTCCAGTTTTACTTTGAACATTGCGCTGGGCAGCAATTCTTCTACGGTGCCCATAACCTCTAAAAATCCCTTCTTATTGGCTTTGGAATGAGAAAGATCAGCCGCAGAATCAGCTCGTTTAGCCGATCCCTTATGATCCATATTCATAACGGAATTTTAAGTATAAATTAAAATTCATTATCCTAGGAATTAGGACATGAATCTTTATAATCGTAACTTGTTCAGGCTGCAAAAACTCATCAATTGTGTTTTGAGTATAACATCCCAAAAAAATAGTGTCAAGAAAGGATTTTTTCGCTAATCTTAGGGATGTCCTGTTATTCCAGTTTTGCTTTAATTCTTCTAATTCCCGCTGATACCGCTTCCTCTTTGATAATTATAAAACTGCCCAGCTCAGAGGTATTTTTAACATGCGGTCCGCCGCAGATCTCTTTGGAAAAATCTCCGATCGAATAAACCTTCACCTTTTCACCGTATTTTTCTCCAAACAGGCCGATTGCCCCTTCTTTTTTGGCTTGGTCAACGGTCATCTCTTCCACTGCAACGGAAAGTCCTTTTTTGATCTGTTCATTAACGATATCCTGCACTTTCTTTTTTTCTTCGTCAGTCAATTTTTGAGGATGGGAAAAATCAAATCTTAATCGCTCGGGATTGATATTACTGCCTTTTTGCTCAACGTGATCTCCTAATACCGTTCTAAGAGATTTGTGAAGAAGATGAGTGGCGGTGTGCAGTCTGGTTGTTTCTACGGAATGATCAGCCAATCCGCCGGCGAATTTCTTCTCTGCGCCCTTGCGCGAAAGTTCTTGATGCTTAGCAAACTCTTTTTGAAACTCATTTTTATCAACGGGGACACCCTTAAGTTCTTCTTCGATCATCTCAAGTGGAAATCCATAGGTCTGATAAATATCAAACGCTATTTTTCCAGAAAACAAATTTTTCCCCCTAATCATCCCTCCTCTTATTCCGACACCTCTAACTGCGATTGATTCGAATTCTTTATTTAGTACTTTTAATCCTTTCTCTACAGTTTTTGAAAATTTATTTTCTTCCTTGTTTAATTCTGTCAGAATAAATTCCTGTTTTTCAGTGAGCTCAGGATATAATAATTTGTAATTTTTAATAAACTCACTAGCAACATTAATTAGAAAATCCTTTTTTATTTCCAAAACCCTTCCTTGCCTAATCGCTCTTCTGATTAATCGGCGCAAGACATACCCCTGCTCCACATTAGAAGGAGCAATTCCCTCGGCCAGAATAAAACAAGCGGCCCGAACATGATCTACGATTATTCTTGCTGCTTTAATATCTTCTTTTTGGGAGAGCTCTTTTACTTTTTCCAGCGCTTGCCGTAGCGCGCCGATCTGATAAACATCGTTAAAGCCATTCAAAACAGCAACGGTTCTTTCTAGGCCCATGCCGGTATCGACATTTTTTTGCGTTAATAACTCGAATTTTCCTTCCGCTGTTTTGTTGTATTCCAGAAAAACATCATTCCAGATTTCGGAATACCGGCCGCACTGACAGCTGGGCTGGCAATTTGGGCCGCAGGGTTCTTTATCAGTAATGAAAAACATTTCGGTATCAGGGCCGCAGGGGCCGGTTTTTCCGGCTGGGCCCCACCAGTTATCCGCTTTGCCGTATTTATAAATATTTTTTTCCGATATTCCTAGATTTTTCCAAATTTCATAACTCTCTTTGTCAAAAGGCGCGTCGTTATCGCCGGCGAAAACCGTAACCGCTAATCTTTGCCCGGGAATTCTTAATTCTTTCGTTAAAAATTCATAGCTCCAAGTAATCGCCTCTTTCTTCCAATAATCGCCCAAGGACCAGTTTCCCAGCATTTCAAAAAAGGTCAGATGCCAGCTGTC
>PFMD01000079.1:26274-26478 GCA_002784945.1 Candidatus Kerfeldbacteria bacterium CG_4_10_14_0_8_um_filter_42_10 | reverse complement strand
TTTCGCATCCATTACGGTGCCGTTGTTGTTGCCGGACGCGTCCTTCGCGGTTTCGCCCTTACCCTCGTCAAAATTCCAGTATCCGACAAGCCCTTTCTCCTTTGCCGTTTCCGCTGAAACGCAGTCCACGGTCCACAGTCCACAGACCACGATGAACGCTAACGCTGAAACCAAGACAAATTTCTTCATGATACACCTCCGTCT
>PFMD01000079.1:0-26265 GCA_002784945.1 Candidatus Kerfeldbacteria bacterium CG_4_10_14_0_8_um_filter_42_10 | reverse complement strand
ATACTGACTCCAGGAAATGATCTGGTTTCTATTTGTAAGAGCAGCGCTTGATTATATTCAATATATTCCTTAATCTCTATGGGTTCGTAAGAATAATCAGGTATGTTTTCCAGTTTTTGATTTATTTCTTCGAAAGGGACATTGATTATTTCAGCTATTGTTTTGATGACGTTTTCTCTTCTTCCCGCATTGGTCGATAAATCAGCCGGGATTATCGAAAGGGTAAAATTAGGGACATTTCTGGTTAAAAGAGCGCCTTTGCGGTCATAAATCACTCCCCGGCGAGCTTTAATAGTTTCGATTCTGATTCTATTTCCTTCGGAAATTTCGCGATATTCCCTCCCCTCTACTATTTGGAACCAAAAAGTTCTGAAAAAAATTATGATTAATCCCAGTCCGGCTATTCCCAAGATCACCCGAGCCTTTCGGTAGTTAATTGAAGGTTTTAAGGCGGTGGGATTATACCGTGAATCAGGCAAGTCATCGCCTAATTTAGTGTTATGGCTGTAATTCCCCAGAGCGCTGTCTTTGATGTCATCGGTATTGCCATAAATCTCAAATGGATTGAAATGTTTCATACTATTTTGTTTTGATAATGGAGAAACGCCTGGTGATAATACGCGCAATTAAAAACAAGACTAAGGCAACGATTACATTAATTATTAATTGCCATAAAAGTCCGATCCAAAATTTATTGCCGCTCACGATTGAAATGCCAGCATCCTCAAACCAGTAAAGAATATAAGACGAAATGAATATCAATAAATTATAAATTATCGTTCCAGCCGCAGTAAGCAGTAAAAAGGTGTAAAGGGAACGATTGGTCAGGAAATTTTTAAAAAGAAAAGAAAGAAAGATGGCGCTGGTAACAACGATGGCAGTTACTATTCCAAAAGGATAAAAAGAAAACAGTTCCGTAATAGCACCGGTTAAAAAAGCAAACCATAACATAGGAACCGTTTCCAAATAGAAGACCAGGAATACTAGAAAAATAATTAGAATATTCAAATAAGCAACGTTTTCTCCAGCTAAATTAATAAAACTGGCCTGAATAATATCCAATATCAAAATTGTCAGCAATAAAGCGCTATTTCTAAGCATGAATCAGGGAATAATTATTGATAAAACATCCAGTCGTTCCAAGGGAACCGGCGATTCAATAGTAGCGGTTTGAAAAAGCTCCTCAGTTTTGTTGCTCACCTCATCTATTTGTCCGATTACCAGTCCCGGTGGAATGTTTTCCTCCAGGCCCGAGGTTACAACAATCTGCCCTTTAGCCACTGTCTCGGTTTGAGGAATGAACTGCATTTCTAGGGCTAACCCTAACTTTCCTACAATAATCCCCGGACTGCTGGCTTCATTTTGAATTTGGGCCCCAACGGCACTTTGAGAATCATTAATCAAAAGCAGTTGAGCAACTGAATTCTCTACCCCCACTATTTTCCCCACTAGAATCCCGTCAAGATAAATGACGGGGAGGCCAACCTTAACGCCGTCTTTTTCACCTTTATCCAAAAGGTAAATCTGGGCGGTCGTATCAGAAGGCTTGCCGATAATCTGGGTAGAAATAGCGTTATAGCTTTTCTGATTCAAAAAATCCAATTCTTTTTGCAGGGTCTCACTTTTTGTTACTAACGAACGCAACCGGGCGTTTTCTATTAGCGCATCGCTTAGCTTGTCATTTAATTCAGCATTTTCCGTATCAAGCTGCTCTTTGGTCAAAGTGTTCTGATTGACAAAAATATCCAATCCCAAGCGGTAAGTCAATTTTTCTACCGGTTTTATCGCATAAATCAGAATATCTTCTATCGGTTTAAGGACGCCAACCCAATGCAAAAAAATCAGTAGCACTAAGGCTACAGCGATTGATAAATAGGCATTTATTCTAAAATTGAATATTTTTTGCCTCATTTTAAGGAATTACTATTTTATTTCGTTTTCATCATGGGTAGAAAGAGCGAAAAGCTCCTTTACTGCTTCGATGTCTTCCAGAATAATGCCTGTTCCTCTTACCACTGCGGTAAGAGGATCATCAATAATATGGACGGGAATTCCAGTTTCCAGAGAAATTACTTTGTCGAGGCCTCTTAGCAGTGCTCCCCCGCCGGTTAGCACGATCCCTCGCTCAAAAATATCGGCCACTAATTCTGGTGGCGTGGTTTCAATGGTGGATTTTATGTTCTCAACAAAAATTCGAATCGTGCGGGAAAGTGCCTCCTGAATCTGAGTGGAGTTAATCGCCACTTCCTTGGGCAATCCCGAAATAAGATCGCGGCCTCTCATTTTAGTTTCCCGTACCTCTTTTTCAGGATAAGCGGAGCCAACCTCAATCTTTATCTGTTCAGCCGTTTTTTCGCCGAGAAGTAAATTGAATTTGTCCCTAGCATACTGAATGATATTGCTATCAAGTTCGTTTCCGGCGATTCTTAAGGACTTCCAGGTGACAATTCCGCCTAAAGAGATTACCGCTATTTCGGTTGTGCCGCCGCCGACGTCAACTACCAAATTACCGGTTGACGTTTGAATGGGCAAGCGCGCTCCAATTGCCGCCGCCATCGGTTCTTCAATCAAGAATACCTGGCGGGCACCGGCGTTTAACGCGGCATCTTCTACCGCTTTTCTTTCTACTTCAGTGACTCCCATGGGAATCCCTATTACTATTCGGGGTCTGGGCAGAACTGAAAATGATTCCCGATGCACTTTTTCAATAAAATGTTTAAGCATTTTTTCAGTAACTTCAAAATCAGAAATAACCCCGTCGGCTAAGGGATGGCTGGCGACAATATGGGCCGGGGTTTTGCCAATCATGTTTTTGGCGTCATTGCCTACCGCTAATATTTGGTCCGTTCGGGTATTAATTGCGACAATGGATGGCTCATTAATTAAAATACCCTTGTCCTTAACATAAACTAGGGTATTAGCAGTACCTAAATCTATTCCAATATCCTGGGAAAAGCGTCCAAATAAATTGTTAAACATAATTTTAAGATTGGTAATATTCTGTAATTGTTTCCATAACTTTATCTTGAGAAAGCAACAAAGGTTGTTGACTATTTCTGAATTTTAGTTCAATTTTATCTTTTGTCTTCTCGCTGATTATAAGGCGAATGGGAATACCGATCAAATCGGCGTCATTCAGCTTCACCCCCGCTGATTCCAAGCGGTCATCATATATTACTTGAACTCCCTGCTTCTGTAAAGAATTATAGGCTTTTTCCGCAATTTCCTTAATTTTAGGCTGTTTATCAAGCAAAATTAAGTGAACCTCATACGGGGCAATGGCCTTAGGCCAAATTATGCCTTTTTGGTCGCTGTTTATTTCCACCACCGTACCCATCACCCGGCCTAAGCCTATTCCGTAACAGCCCATTACTATTGGCTTCTTCTGGCCAGCCTGATCGATATATTTTAAATCAAAGGCGTCAGAGAACTTAGTTTTCAAAGGAAAAATATTACCGACCTCAATCGCCTTTTTTAATTTTAAATCATCGTTTTCACATTGGGGGCAGCGATGCTCTACCGCTTCGATCATTTCCTTATTTACGGCGATTTTGCATTTCTCGCACAAAAAGATGTTATCTTCGCCGGCGGGAGTGATCGTTTGGAATTCATGAGAATATTTTGAAAAGGTTCCTCCTGAAGCGTAGGTGAGATAAGTTAGATCGCCCAGGCCAACGCGCCGAAAAATATTGTGGTAGGCTGCTTGAACGGATTGGTAGTATTTTTCAAAATCATTTTCGTCTTTGTGAAAAGAATACAAATCTTTCATAGCAAACTCCCGGCCTCTTAGTATTCCCGATTTGGCTCGTAATTCATTCCGGAATTTAACCTGAATTTGGTAAAGGTAGAGCGGGAGGTCTTTATAGGAACTGATATGTTTTTTCACTAAGGGAACAATTATCTCCTCGTGGCTTTGTCCTAATACCAGCTTTTTTCCTGAGGCCGATTCGAGGTGAAATAAAACATCAATTTTGTCGCGTTTGGTTATAATGTAGTTTTCTAGCGGATGGAGGGCCGGCATATATATTTCCTGTCCGCCGATGGCATTCATTTCTTCTCTGATGATTTGCTCAATTCTTTTTATTACTCTAAGACCGAGAGGAAGATAGGTATAAACTCCGGCCATCAATTTGTCGATAAAACGTCCTTGCACTAAAAATTTGGCATTTCTGCTTATTTCTTCACGAGGAGGCGTTTTGCTGATTCTACTGAATAGTTTTGATTGGCGCATGAACTTAGCTAATTATATTTTTAAAAAAACCAAAGATACTTTCTTTAAAACGGGAAACGTCCTTTACACTCACCACAATTATCAAAGCAATGAGAATGAAGAATCCGACGGTATGGATAGTCGATTCAATTTTTTGGCTGAGAGCTTTCCCGCGAATTTTTTCTACCAATAGAAACAACACTCTTCCGCCATCCAGCGCGGGGAAGGGAATAAAATTAAGAATTGCCAGGTTAATCGATAAAAGTGCGGTGAATTGAAGGAGGTAAATTAGTCCCATTTGGGATACTTGGGAGGTCAATACGGCAATTCCGATCGGACCAGCAATATCCGCCGGGACGGTCTGGGCAACGATCAAATTCTTTATTAGTTCATAAAAGGCCGCTAAAATTTGCCAGGTTAAATAGAAAGCGGCTTTAGCCCCTTCCCAAATTGCCTGATACCAGGGATACGATACCAAACCGGTTTGCACCAGTCCTACGCCCATCTTCCCTACCCCTGACTCATCCACCTCGCTTAGGGTAATTTCCTTCGCCATCGTTTCCTGGCCTCGCTGGATCGTCACTTGCACAGTTTGGCCCAGGCGTTCCTTGTTATATTCCTGTACCTCCTCCGCTGTGGTAAATTGCTGGTCATTGATTGACCTAATGACATCGCCCACCTTTATTCCGGCCGTTTCCGCCGGTGAACCGCTGGAGAGGGAAACAACCTGAATTTTAAGTTCGCGCACTTTAGTTATTTCAATATCTTCTGAAACAACCGAGGGAAGACCGATATAAAAACCGATACTTAGCAAGACCGCGGCTAAAACAACGTTCATTAGAACGCCACTGGAAAGAATCAGCGATCTTTGCCAGATTTTTTTATGAGTGAAACTGTCTTTTTCCTCCTTTTTGTCCCCTTGCTCACCCTTAATTTTAACAAAGCCGCCCAGCGGCAGCCAGTTGATAGAATAGACCGTACCGCCTTTTAGATTCTCCGATTCCCTTGGTGAACGATTACCCAGAAAGAAGTGCCACTTTTTCATTATTCTTACTTGATCTTTTCCTTGAATTTTATCGCTGATTGTTTCTTTAATTACTTCTGTTCCATTCGCTATGTCATCGGATAGGGTTGGTTCTATTTTCTCCTTCTCCGCTAATTTTTCTAATTTTTGGCCAGAAAATCGTTGAAAACCAAAAAGCCGTGGCGGAAAACCAAAACCAAATTCATCTACCTTTACTCCTAATCTCTTGGCTGACACAAAATGGCCTAGTTCATGGACGAAAATTACTAGTCCTAAGACAATTGCTAAGGTAATAATAGCTGAAATCATTTATTTTAAACGGTTAAAATTTCTTTTTCTTTTTTAGCGTAGATCTCCTCCAGGTTTTTCATGACAGCATCGATTTCTTTTTGAAGTTCTTTTTGAAAGGAAAAAAGATCATCTTCGGAAATTAACCCTTCTTTTTCCTGATTTTTCATATCCTTCAAAATGCCTTCCCTAACATTTCTTATTGCTACTTTCGTTTCTTCAATTCTTTCATTAACTATTTTGATTAATTCCTTTCGTTTTTCTTCAGTAAGCGGAGGGATATTAATTCTAATTTGCTGCCCTTCATTAACTGGCTGTATTCCTAAATTTGATTTTTGAATTGATTTTTCGATGTCCTTGGCAATAGATTTATCCCAGGGCTGAATCAGCAGAGTGGTGGGGTCGGGCGTTGTTATGGTAGCCAGTTGAACTAACGGCGACTCGCTGCCGTAGCAAGACACTTTTATACTTTCTACTAACGTAGGGGTGGCCCGGCCGGTTCTTATTTGGGAAAGCCCCAATTTAAGGTGTTCAATTGCCTTTTCTGATTTTGACTTAAATTCATCTAAATTTGCCATAATAGTCAGTTAATGGTTATTTTTTCTTAGCAGTAAAGGTGCCGGCATATAATGTTTGGGGATTTTCGGGGTCAATCTCTAATATGGTTATCGTTCTGTTAGAAGGAACCGTCTCAATAGTCTTCCAGGTAGCGCTGGCATCAGTCGTTTTATGGACAATTTTTCCGATAGTGAACCAAATTTCCGATTGGTTATCAGGATTGACCGCTACGGTTTTTATTGGTACGGAGCCAAAGGAAAACAAGGTTGTTATTGGTTCCCAGTCGATCCCGCCGTTGCTGCTTTTGAAAAGTCCGTAGTTGGTGGCCAGGTAAAGAATCCCGGGATCCTTATCGGTGAAATCAAGCCAATTGATAATAGTGGCTCCATTATGGGTTTCTAAGTCGGTATTGAGCGATTCCCAGTTCTCGCCAGCATTAGTTGACCGGTAAATCCCCTGGCCGTTGGTTACAGCGTAAATGATTCTGGTATCAATTGGGTTTAGGTATAATCGGTTGATTTCCAACTGAATTGAGCTTAGCGTAGTCCACGTTTCTCCGTAGTCAGTGCTTTGGATTATTTCACCGGCGAAAGTGGATGCAAAAACCCTTGAAGGATCGTAAAGATCAACATTTACCGAGGTGATTTTCTGATTGCGGGGCTCCAAATAGATTGTTTCCCAGGTTTGCCCGTCATCGGAAGTTTTCAGAATGCTGGAGCCGGTGGCCGTGTAAACAATAGTTGGTGTTTTGGGATCAATGCTTATTGTAGCAAAGGAACCTGAGGTTAACCCAAAACTTTCCCATTGCTCCCCTCTATCTTTGGACCGATAGAGCCCGTCTTCTAAAGTGCCGAGGTAAATTATATTCTTGTCATCGGGGTGGAATACCATCGTACCGATATTGGCGTTGTTAATGGAAATCACCTTCTTTTTTTCTTGCCGAATAAACACCTTCTGAACCCAGTTTTCTCCACTGTCATCCGATCGGAAAACGCCGCCATCGACTGTCTTTGATGTTCTAATACTAATGCATCCTGCTCCCACCAGGGGCAAAACAACCAGTAAGGCGATGATCAAAATATGTATTTTACGCATAATATTATAGGTTAATGAGGTAATTTTCTAAGGCGAGTTTTGGATTAATGTTATTATCCAATGAATCCCTTAGGGCAATCAAGGATTGAATCTCTTTTAATAAATCGGAATTTGTTCTGGCATCCGAAATTTTTTTTAGTTCACTGGAATGATTCAAATTAATGATCTGCTCACGATTGTTTTCCTTATAAAGTAAAGCATCTCTAATGACAGTAATCCAGAGATTAATTAATTCAGCAATACGGTTAGATTGATCAATTCGGCTCTTTGTTCCTAAGTATTTTTGAATAAAGGAAAATCGATAACAAAGCCCTTCCCTTCGCAGCTTGAAGAAGTCATTAGCGTGCTCTTCGTGCTTATCAAAGAGAATGGAGTGATTAAAATAATCAAGCGCCCGGCCCGGCCGTCCTAGTGCGGCGGCGGTAATCCTAAGAGCTTCTTCTTGTGAACAACCTTGTTGTTCAAGGAATTCCGCTATCCTTGAACGACCGACTAGTTTAAACCGGATTACCTGGCAACGCGAAATAATCGTGTTTGGCAGAATGTTGGGAAATTGAGTAATTAAGATGATTATCGATTTTCCCGCTGGTTCCTCTAACATTTTAAGCAACGCGTTTGCGCCACTCTCGCTTAAATCAGCGGCATCGTCAATGATGCCTATTTTAGTGTCGCCTAAAAGTGAAGTGGTATTGAATTCGTGCTGAAAAGAGCGAACGGACTCGATGGAGATAGTTTTTTTTCCTCTTTCTACATTTAGCGATAAAAAATCGGGATGTATTTTTTTTTCGAATTGCCGGCACATGGCGCATTGGCCACAGGGAGCCGACTTATGTTTTGAATCCTGACATAATATGCTCTTGGCAAAAATTTCAGCGATTAGCCGCTTTCCTAATTGACCCGGTCCGCAAAATAAATAAGCATTGGCGAGTTTATTAGAAATAATGCTTCTTTCTAAAAACTCAACCACTTTTTCGTTGCCGATTACCGGCCAATTACTGGTTGATTTACGTTCGATCATGCTGGTTACTAACACAAAATACCCTCTTTTTGAGGATGCCTTTATGGTATCACATGTCCTGCGGTCAGACAAGATTTCTTTAAACCCATATTATTAAGGCGTTAGGCAGACTGATTATACGTTTTTCAGTTCCTGCAGGGTTTGCTCGGCCGTGCTTTTCCAGCTGTATTTTTCCGCTCTCCGATACCCGGCCGCAATAAAATCATCACGCAGTTTGGGGTCATCCATAATTCTATTTATTCCCTCTGCCATCGCCTTAAAATCATGCGGATCCACTAACAACGCCGCGTTGCCCGTTACTTCGGGGATAGATGCGGAATTAGCCGCTACTACCGGTACTCCGCTGGCCATTGCTTCAAGTGGCGGGATGCCGAAACCTTCGTAAAAAGAAGGGAAAACGAATACCACGGCGGATTTTAACAGAATTATTCTTTCTTCCTCATTAACCCACCCTGGCCTAATTACGTATTTGTCCAAACCGTAGCGCTCAATTACCCTCAATGTTTTTTCAAAATTGAATCCCTGCTTTCCCAGTAGAACTAATTGTCCCTTAAAGTTATATTTAGTTATGAGGATTTTAAATGCTTCAATTAGACCGGTAATATTCTTTTTTTCTTCCAAGCGCCCAATATATAAAAGAAACGGTGATTCTATTTTATATTTTTTAAGCGTTTCGGAAGTCCGGCTGGCGGTAAATTTTTGCTTTATCTCGGCTTTATTATAGGCATTAGGAATAACCTTAATTTTTCCTGATCCCCTCTTGCCATAAATATCCAAAATTTCCTTTTTAGTAAAATTTGATACGGTAATTATTTTTTTAGCATGCTTTAAGGCGAAACGCGCCGAAAAACGGTGGTAATCATACTCATTGTTGCCATATTTGCCAAGCGTTAACAGCTTAATCAATGCGTTAATCAATACTTTAGTCAAAGACGGTCTATAACCAATCCTGGCTTTTGAATAAAGCTCGTGAAAACGTTCGAACCCCACGTCATGAAGAGTGGTCACGGTTTTCTTGGGGTGAATTAAAGGAATAGTATGCGCCGGCACAAATAACAAGTCCGGCTTTCTAAAAATCATCTCCCAGGAAAGCCGAATTTGGGTCCAGAGGTATTGGGGAGGCCACCTGAGAACTCTGTTTCTAAAATTTGGCGGCAGGACGGACAAATCTTCTCTTAACGGTTCTTTGGTATACAAAATAAACTGATCATTCGGATCAGCAATTTTTTTGAATTCCTGGATCAGTTGATAAGCGTACCACTCTGTTCCAGTTTTTTTTAATTCATTCGCCCTTGAGGCGTCAATTCCTATTTTCATGGTTTAATTATTTCATGGTTTCATTGCTTCACTACTGAACTAAAGCCACGAAACAGTGAAACAATGAAACAGTATAATTTATAAGGCCAATCTGGAATCGGTAGAGACTTCAGAGGAGACTTGGCAGCTTACTTAGTTTCCAGGATACTCCGTTTGTATGATTCCAAATTTTCTAAGGCGATGCCGGTCCCCTTGGCTACGGAAAGCAAAGGATCTTCGGCAACATATGCCGGGACTCCCGTGGCCTTGGTCAATAATTTGTCGATATTTCTTAGTAAACCACTGCCGCCGCTGATAACCATCCCTTTATCAATAATATCCGCTGCCAGTTCCGGAGGGGTATCTTGCAAAACTTCTTTCACTGCCAGTATGATTCCTCTTAATTCCTCTTGAATCGCTTCGGTAACGTCATCGCTTGAGGCGGTGATAGTGCGCGGCAATCCGGATACCATATCGCGTCCACGAATATCTTTAGTCATTTTTTCCGCCATGGGCAAGGCCGAGCCGATGGAAATTTTAATATCTTCGGCGGTTTTTTCTCCAATCGCCAGGCTGTATTTTTTCCGGACATACTCTGTCATGGCGAAATCGAAACGATTACCCCCGATTCTTACGGAAGTATTAGTCACAATTCCTCCGAGAGAAATCACCGCAACCTCAGAGGTGCCGCCGCCGATATCAATAATCATGTGGCCAGAAGCCGACCCAATGGGAATATTAGCTCCGATTGCCGCGGCGATTGGCTCCTTAATAATATAAGCGGCCTTCGCACCGGCTTGAAGCGTGGCATCAATAACGGCTCTTCTTTCCGTTGAGGTTATTCCCGCCGGCACGGCAATCATTACCTCAGGACGAAAAAGGCGGACACCCCCCAGCGCTTTGTTGATGAAATAACGAAGCATGCTCTCGGTAGTTTTGTAGTCCGCAATCACGCCATCTCTAAGCGGTCTTGAAGCAACAATAGTTTCGGGCGTTCGACCTAACATTTCGTTTGCTTCGTTGCCTACGGCCAGAACCTTCTTATCAGTAATGGAAATAGCAACCACGGATGGTTCATTTATCACAATGCCCCGCTTGGGTACATAGACCAGAGTGTTAGCGGTTCCTAAATCTATTCCTATTTTATTAGTCATTTTATTGAGTTGCTCTACTTTATACTGATGGAAAAATCTCTATCCTCCTGCAGGTCAGAGTCAAAGATTATTTTATTTTGCCCTTCTTGCCTGCCATTGTCAATAGGAGCAAAGAAATCGGCCTTATTTTTAAATTCAAGATTAAGATTAAGCTTATAGGCGGGTGTACCGGGCTGCTTTTGAGCATAAATGGTATAATTTCCTCCTTTAATCTGGTCAACCAGTGAATTCGGCAGCTTATAAGTGAATGATAGATCTCCTTGTTCTTGCGGCTCAATGGAAATAAATGCACCAAAACGCGTTTTTCCATTTTCTTCGGCAACTTCCGTTTCCCCTGGTTTTCCTCCATGGAGCTTGTCGTTTTCCATAGCGCCTTGCGATTCAATCAACTCGCTTCCTTTAGGAACGTAAACTCGGGTATAAGTGCGGTAGCGCGTGGACTTCCAGTCAAAGGTTCCCTGGTTGTCATAATGAATATTTAGTTTAACGATCAGTTCTTCAGAATCGTTTTGCGTTAAGCTGTAATTAATGGTTCTAATTACACCCGGGTCACTTTTTAAACTGGCCATATTAGCGTCAACCACCATAAAATAATCACCAGCAGTTTCTTTAATTTCTCCGCCCCAGCCTTGCTCTAAAATCGAATCCTCAATGTTTTGATCCTTCAAGTAGATTAGAATTTGTTTTGCTTTGATGTCGCTTTGAAAGGTATTCCAAAGTTCCGGCCATTTTTCCGATGGGAGCGCCAGTACCGAGTCGAGAAGTTTTGAGGATAAATCACCAATAACCTCTTTTCTCTCAGCGTCGGAAATACCCTGGCGGTAGTAGCCTCTTTCTACCTGATATTGAAGCGTGTCGATGAAGTTATCTGAATTAAAACTAATCCCATTTACCGTTATCTCTCCCGTCAATTTGAGCAGCGATTGGATAAAAGTAGGGGTAACCGCAATAACTCCGTTTAAATTCTCTTCCGGGCCGCCTTCTTGATGATAAAACCATTCCGCCTTTTGGGCGGCAGTGGGAAAGTCCGGTGACCAGTTGGAATCACGCATAAACCACTTGCTGGCATTAAGATACTTCTGAAGCGGCCAGGGCGGGGTATCAATCAGAGTATCCTTCACATTATTGTCCAAATTATAGATATTGTCAGTTTTAAAGAAATTTATGGCGCCATCTTTTAGTTTTAATATTCCGTAAGTTCCAATGAATCCGCCGGTTGGTCTCATTTCCGTATTGTTCTGGAGTAAAAAGAGATAAGTTTTTTCCTGGGGGTAACCGGCAATTTGCGGCAAAGCTTCCGCGGCCGGGATGGCCAATTCCAGAGATTCGCTGATGGCGGGCAGCTGTTCTTTTAAGGGATCAGCCGCTTTTTTAATCGGGCTAAGCAATCCTTTTTCGGGAATTTCATTGATCGCTTGAACAGCCAAATTGATCTCGGCATTGACACCTTGCAAAGTGGGCGGTGCTTCGTATATTTTTTGCAAAATTTGCTTGGTTTGTTCCGGAGAAATCTCTGCTAAACTGACTGAGCCGTCGCTTTTGATTGGCGCAAAAATTGTTTCGCCCAATTCCGCTAACTCCTGAAAACCGGAGCTTAGCTGAAGGCCGGCGGTTAAAATATTTTCCACCGCTTTTACTTGACGGCCCACTAGCGGAATAAAGCCAAATTTTTTGAATTTATTAAAATCATCTTTGGCCTTTAAGAATTTCTCGTTGGCTGTTCCCAAAGCTTTTTGCGCTCCTTTGAAATCTTGAGCTCCGATCGCTCCCTGCGCTTTAATAAAGTCATCTTTCCCTGAAATGGCGTTGTTATATACCGCTTTAGCAACCGGATAATGATAAAGGAATAAAATAGCAAAAATGGCTAGGATTACTCCTAAAATAATTATTCCCTTTTTCCACCTTCTCTTTTTACTCACTTTTCCGTTTTTACTTCTGTGTCCAGAATCTGAATTTTTTCCAGTGGTCGCTGATTTCATTGATATTTAAGCGTTAATTATTATTTTTTGTGAAAAGGAATCGGCTTTCCTCTAAATTTTTTTTGGTAATGGTTAAAGTCCTTAATATGAATTCTGGTGACATAACTGAATATTCCTCCCAGCCCGGGGCTGGATGCGGATTCCCGGTGGTGATAATGAACTAAGGAAACGTCGGCGATATAATGCACCTCCATCCCCTTTTCCCAGAACATCCGGCACCAGTCGGTGTCGGCGATGTAGAGAAAGTACCCTTCGTCTAAGAGGCCGACAACGTCAATCGCTTCTTTTCTGAAGATTAGGCAGGCTCCAAATAACCATTCTACCGGACAATTGTGGTTATGGTCAAAATCGAGCATGAGGTAGTGCTTTAAGTATTTCTCTCCTAATTTGATTTTACCCAAAGGAGAGCGCCTGAAAAAGGGCATTTTCCAGTCGGGAAACCTAAGGCAAGAATTCTGAACCGTGCCGTTGGCATTGAGCAGCTTAGGACCGGCAATTCCCACCTGGGGATTTTTTTCCAGGTATGATACTAACCTTTCTAAGGAATTGGGAACAATAACAACATCGGGGTTCATCAGCATTACGTAGTCGCCTCTAGCCACTTTGATGCCGGCATTATTACCAGCACTGAATCCTTTGTTCTCGCTTAGTTGAATAAACTTTACTGAGGGGAACTCCTCTTGTAATTTACCGATTCCTCCGCTCGGAGAGGCATTGTCAACCACAATCAATTCATATTCCAATTTAGGATCGGATGAAATTATATTTTTTAAGCAGTATCGGGTAAGCCCTTCTGCCTTATAATTTAAAATAATTATGGAAAGAGTCATTCTTTCATTTAAACCATTTAGTCAAATTATTATTTTTGGCAAGCTTCATTAGCTTTATTTTTTTTCTTTTCTGAATCATTTTGGGAATTTTTTTCCAAAAATCCGGCAGTGCTTTTATAATCGCCGGCTCCTTAAAAATCAAATAAATCAGTTTTTTGAATTCATACCATCCAATGGCGGGATGCAAGAACAGGCCAGTCCACCCATCGTTTTTAATCAGCATCCAGAGGTGGTTTCGATAAGAAAGATAGTTCGCTCGAGCGGTTTTGCTCGCCCGGTTAATAACCGTGCCTTTATCTGATAAATCTGTTTTTCGAGCGATGGATCGACAATGATAGGCCCGTGCCGCTGGATTGTAAATTGACTGATAGCCAGCTAATCTTAGCCGCCAGGCAAGATCAACATCCTCTTTGTAGGCGAAAAAGTCCTCATCAAAATATTCATCATCAACGGCTATTTTTTCCAGAGCCGATTTATTATACAACGCCAGTGCTCCGGAAATTCCGAAAACTTCCTCCAAGTTATCATATTGCCCGATATCCTGCTCATTTTCGCCCCGGTCAACTGCCCGCCTACTTTTAAAAAACAGTATTCCTGTTGAATCAATCGTATCAGAATCAGCCTGCTCCTTCAAGGAACCTTTAAGCCTTAGGAGTTTTCCTCCGACGGACCCGATTTTATCATTCCCTCGGGCAGTTTTAAGCGCTTCGGATAAGAATTCCGGCTCCAAAATAATGTCGGGGTTGCAGATTAAAACGAACGGAGAATCGGCCAATTTAATCGCCTGGTTATTGGCTTTAGCGAATCCGGCATTCCCATTATTTTTCAAAACCTGAAATTGGGGATAGCTTTCTTTAATAAATTCAATTGTTCCATCGGAAGAATTATTATCGACCACAATTACCTGGTAATTTTTGAAGGACTGTTTTTTAAATGACTCAAAAAGCGGGAATAAGAATTCCCGGCTGTTCCAGGTGACGACTATAATAGTAATTTCTTTATTGCTGCTTATTTGATTCACTGTTCTTTAGCGATGAGGTTATTTCGTTAAGCTGGTTAATTTCGGAAGGATTTTTTTCTAGCATATTCAGAATCGCCGTAACCAATAGTAAATAACCGATTCCCAAAGGATGATTGAGATAGGGAGTGGTAAAATTGATGATTACTATGGCAAACAAACCAATTAATGATCCTAAAATAATCGCCTGGATTATTGAGTTTTCCCTGAACCTTGCAAAAATTATCCAGCCGCGGCGGAAAATTTTGTAAATCAGAAATAAATAAACGAGCAAACCGGCCAATCCCAGCTTAACCCAAATATCGAGATACCCCCATTCAAAAGCGTAGGCCGTATATTTTCCATCAGGATGGGTGGATAAGAAACGGGGGTCGTCAGTTTGGTAGGTTATGGTTGTGCCGAAGCCTGACCCAATTATCACATTCTCCTTAATCTTGTCGGCCAATGGCGTTAACAGCTTAAACCGGCTGGTCGCTCCGGCCTCTTCAGTGACGTCTGTAGTTCTCTCTTCAATCAATCCGCCGGTAAACTGAGAAGGGCTGGGCCAGGGAAATTTGATGATTGCCAAAGTTAGCAGGTAGACGGCGGCAAATGAAAATAAAAGACCGGTGGAAACGACAAACACCCGTTTCATGGAAAGTTTCAAGACAAAAAAGATGCCGTAGTAAAGAGCCAATAAGCCGGCTAGGCCACCTAGCCATAAACTGCGGGAATAACTGACGAAAATCACTAAAGCAGATAGGAGCCCCACAAGCCAGTACAAATAATAATCCCTCTTGGCGAATTCTTTCTTTTTTACATTAATTATCAAAACTATAAGGAAGAAAAATATAATAATCGCGAATATGTGACTCTGAAAAAACACTCGGTAGAAATTATTGGGCATTTTGGTTATTTCCCCTACTCCGGTTAGCCTTACCCACCGGTATAGGCTGTTTAAAAGAAAGTCAATCTGGTGGGAAAAAATGAAAAGAATAAACACAGTTTTCAAAATCATTGCCAGAGCGGCCGCCAAAATGACCTGAAAAGCCTTTTGCGCCTTCTCCCATGAATTCAACGCTTCGACAAAGGCGAACACTAATCCAAAGAATAACCATCCGTTAAAATCAAAAAAAATATTGTCAAAAGAATTATGGTTTAGCACTCCCCTTAAAATTCCCCAGGCCAAAAAAACAAAAAGTAATGAGTATGCTCCTAAAAGCGGAAATTTAATATTTTTGTTTTTAATCAGTTTGATAAGCCAAACCCCCAGCACAACTAAATACAGGCCTAAGCGTATCGAAATGGAAATTTCAGAAAACTCATAGGAAAAAAGATATCCTTTTGATCCAATAATCAATTCGGCCAAAATCAGAAAAAGGCCGTATTCTAACTTCCAAAGCGAAAAAATCAAAGCAACCAATAAAATAAGAAAAAAACCAATGGTGTTAAGAATGGGATAAAAATACGCCAAATAAGAAAAAGCCTCTACTACCGCAATCGCCAGAACTGCGTAAAAGAATAACTTTCCAAATAATTTTAATTTAAGCATTTTATTTTTTCCGTGCTTTTAATTGATTCCAGTAATTCAACCAAAAAGGCCAATGCCAGGCTAATTGGATAAAAAACGGCAAGTATGACATATTCCCATTTGGGGCGGTGTTTCCAGAAATAGTGAAAAAGGCTTCGATTAAAAATATACTGTTCCTTGGTGGCTTTTAATTTGTAAAAACTTTGGCCTTGTTTGTGCATTATTGTAAAATTGGGATTATAGACAACTTGCCAGTTTTTTTTATGAGCGCGCCGGCAAAAATCGACCTCCTCAAACCAAATCCAAAAGTCCTCATCCAATAAGCCAATGTCATCGAGACATTCTTTTCGAATCATAAAAAAGGCGCCCATCACCTGGTCAGCGTTTTGAATTTTTTGGTAGTCGAAATCGTTGGCAAAGTAACGTTTCAGAGAATCTAAATTCGGGAAAAAATGATGCAGCTTAGTCAAAATGATAATTTGAGAAAAAAGATCCGGAAACCTTCTCACCGATTTTTGAAGCGACCCGTCGGGATTAACGGTTTTGCAGCCCAATACTCCTACTTTTTTATTTTGGTCCATGTAGTTTAACGCTTTGACTAAGGTGCCCCCTTCAACCTTGGTATCGGGATTCAATAACAGTAAAAAACGGCCACTGGCATATCTTATGGCCTGATTATTTGCTTTAGCAAACCCCTGGTTTTGCTTATTGCTGATTAGTTTAACATTCGGAAACTCTTTTTTTACCATTAGTGGCGTTCCGTCTTGTGAAGCATTGTCTACAACAAAAACCTCAAAGTTGGAGTTTTTTTCATTCTGATCAATTGATTTTAGGCAGCTTCGCAGATCCTCCCCAGAGTTCCAGCTGACAATGATAATGGATAGGTCAACGTTAGCTTTCATAGCACCCATTCTACTTTAAAATGGAGGTTTTAGCAAGGTTCCAATGATTGGCTTCAGGTCAATTTAACCAGCTATCCTACTCAAAAATTGGCTAAAATTCTATCTGTTTTTTTGAAAAATATGACGGACTATTTCTTCTACCTTAATTTCATTAATTAAAATATCATCAATGGGAAGAGTAGCAAGTATCCGAGCGGCATTTTCCTTTACCTTTTGGTCGGGTATTTTAAGCACCACTCTCCTTTTATCAAATTCAATAATTTCTCCAAACATTGATAATTGATCTACGGTAATATCATTTTCAAACGTTACGGTTACAATTTTATTGGTGGCATACCGATCAATCAGTTCCTTAATGTTTCCATCATAAATAATCCGGCCCTTACTGATAATTATCACTCTTTTGCAAAGCTGTACCACATCTTCCATGTAATGAGAAGTTAAAAGTATTGTTGTTTTTCTTTCTTGGTTATATTTTTTAAGGAACTCTCTGATTTTTTGTTGCGATACGACATCAAGGCCGATCGTTGGTTCATCTAAGAACAATACTTTTGGATTATGGAGTAAAGCCGCTACTAATTCGCATTTCATCCGCTGTCCTAGCGATAGCTTTCGTACCGGAACATTCAAAATATCAGTAATATCCAACAAGTCAGCGAGGTAGTTCAGCGTCTTATTAAACTGGTCGCTGGGCACTTCGTAAATTTCCTTATTCAAAATAAAACTTTCCATCGCCGGTAGATCCCACCAAAGCTGGTTTTTTTGACCCATAACAATAGCAAACTGCTTTTGATACTCTTCTTGCCGCCGCCAAGGCGTGTAGTCAAGCACCTTAGCATCCCCGGCGCTAGGATGCAGAATCCCCGATAGCATTTTTAAGGTGCTGGTCTTCCCGGATCCATTTGGCCCTAAAAATCCCACTAATTCCCCTTGTTCCACGGTGAAGGAAATTGACTTTACCGCTTCAGTAATCAGTTTTTCTCGTTGAAACAAACTTTTAAAAGCTCCGAAAAGACCGGGCACTTTTTTATAATACTCGTAGTTTTTGGATAAATTTTTTGCGGATATAGCAATCATTAACTTGAGGCGGAGGAATAATGCCTTAGGGCATGATTCCAGACCCGCTTACTAATTAGAGTAAAAATGAATGTGAAAACAGCAAGATAGGCCAAGTAGCGCCAATCGATAGTTCCTAGAAACGCTTTGCTGGGAACAGTAGCAATCAGAGCAATCGGGAACACATAAAGAAACAAAAACGAAAATGCTCCTTTAAATACATCAGTGGGAAAGCGGCCCGTTCTAACTATTTCCTCAAAAAATCGGCCTAGACCAGTGGCATTAACCGTCCAAAATGCACTAGAAGCAATAATGACCAAGAGGCTAAATAGAAAAATTAATCCTAGCCCCAGCAGGAGCAGATATAATATTAGGGAGAGTAATGAAAAAGTACCGGCATAATGGGTAAAATAATGATACCACAAAAATATCACTAAAAAAGAACTGGTTAAGTCCATTGAGTCAATGATTCTAAAGCTGGAATAAAATAATGGGTTTAAGGGCTTAGTTAATACAAAATCAAAATTACCTTTTTTAATCAAGTCCGGCAGGTAATAAGACAGGTTGCGATGAAAAGTAGTGATAATGATTGATTCAATGGTCAAATAAGTTATTGCCAATAAAAAAATATCCTTGTATTCCCAGCCGGCCAAGAGCGGAGTATTAAAATAAATTACCTGAAATACCAGGATTAAAATTAACATCCGAGTGGTTTTTCCGATCACCGCTAAAAAGAAACTGGGGCGATAAGCCATTTCATTCTGTAAATTCACCTTGGAAAAAATCCAAATTATTTTAAGGTATTTTCTCATTGGTTAGTTTCCGTAAGCGGAATATTTTTTTAATCCCCTTCCCCAAAGCCAAATGGAAATGCCAATCAGGGCGGAAATCCAAACTAATACAGTGCTGAAACCCAAAATTATTTCCGTCAAAGACGCTTTGCCAAGGTAAATCTGAAGGGGAAAATAAGCCATGAATTTAAAGGGCAGCAAATTGAAAACAAGTTGCCAGGTATCAGGAAATAATGATAAGGGAATCAAAGAGCCCGTAGCAATGCTCATAATGACTCTTATTACAAAACGAGGCCCCCAGGTCTGGTCCATCCAGAAAGCGATAATGCTAAAAATGTAAAAAAGAAAAAAATGCAAAATGCCACCCAAAAAAACAGCCAAGCAAAATACAAGAAAATTGGTCAACGAAAAAGGAAAGACAAAATAATTGGAAAGAATTAAAATAATAACAAGATACTCCCCAATGCCCAAAATAAAAGTCAGAGCGCGGCGACAAAAGTCGCGGCTTAACCAGTAAAGAGGAACGCTAAAAGGCTTTACTAAAAAACCAGACAGGGATCCTTGGTTAATGTCATCATTGATTTCGTCACCCTGACTGGCGATTAATATGAAACTATTGATAATTCCCGCACCTAATAAATAGGTGATCATTTCTGGCAAACTATAGCCGCCTACCACCTCAGTTTTCAAATCCTTAAAAATAGAGAACCAGACGGCGATTATCACCAACTGGGCGATAAAACCTCCAATAACTTCTAGAAAAAGATTAGTTCGGTAAGCCAGATATTCCTGCCAAGTTGCTTTAGCGACGGCTAAGTATTTTTTCATCAAATTCCTAAATAACTCGTATAGGTATTTAAAAACGAAGGCAGAAAAATAATAATAGCGATCAAGGGCAGAATGAAAAATGCCAAGCTTAAAATTAAAGTCCATAAGAAATATTTTTTCATCTTTTCGACGGATCGGTAAATTGAGTCTATTTTTTGCTCCAACTCCTCTATCTTTGGAAAAATATCCTGGTTCATATTATTTTTGAATAATTTTAAATCGAAAAATATAATTATGCATTATTAATTTTAAATTATACATTCGCAGTACTCTACCAGCTTCCTCCGCCTCCGCCTCCGAAGCCGCCTCCGGAAAATCCCCCGCCTCCGAAACCACTTCCTCCTCCAGAAGCAGAGGCGGGTCGAGAGGCCAGGGTTGTATTGGCCTGGTTTTGAAAGCTGCTTAAACTACTCGTAAGATACAATGCGGTAAAGTATCCTCCGCTAGGATCAGAATACCAACTGGGCGGCTGATTATAAATTCCCTCAAACTGTTTGGCCCATTCTTTTTCTACTCCTAAAACCATGGCAAATGGCAATAGTTTTTCAAAATGTTGAGGATCTTTTTTGGGGGCATTGTGGAATTTCAAGCGATCTTTTTCCGCAATCGTTAGGTAGTACTTTAAGCCGAGAATATGTTCTTTGGCCTCTACTCCTTTTTTCGTTCGGGCCGGCATGAAAGAACTGTAGATAGCCACTATTACGGCGGAAAGAATAAAACTGAATATTCCTAATCCCCCGAATACGCCGCCGGTAAAAAGCGCCAGGAAAAATAATAAAACGCTGATGCCAAAATAAATCCCTCTTACATTCTTAGGATTTTTTAAAAAATATTGCTTATCGAGAGTTGATTTATAAATCTTATTTTTGACATCTTCCAAATCCTTATAGAATTTGTTTTTAAGACTAGACAGCTTAATCAGCCGTTCCCGGCCGGAAAAGAAACTATCCATTAATTTCTTTTGAAATTCATTAGGCAGATCGGCGCTTTCTTTCAATTTTTCCAGTTCGTAGTCTTCCTTGGCAAGTATTCCCTTTCCGGATTGGCGGATTATTTTTAAGTAACCGTTAACGGCCAAATTAATTATTTCCGCGGAAATATCCTTTTTATCCGCTTTTTCATCCACAATCGTACCGACTTCGGCCGGAGTTAAATTATCAGGCTGTTCGTATTGGGCAATGATTGTTCCTTTTCCCGCCGGATCCCTTCCCTTGGTATTCCAGAGATAAAACATTAATCCCAAAGTAAACAAAGGAAGAAAAAGTATCCCGTTGTCTTTTAATAAATCGATAAACGCTTGCCACTTGGATGGGGGCGTCAGAATTCCTTTAGGAAGCCCCGTAACGACCGTCAATCCTTCTTGGTAATACAATGATTCCTCGGTAAAAGATACGCCGTCAACTAATTCCTGGCTGTTTTCTTGAAAGTAAGTGGACTGACATTCGCTGGTGCTACCCAATGCCCCGGCATAGCAGATCGCCTGTAATTCAGCCACGGAAATAGCTTGGGGAAATTTAACGGTTGCCTGAACATTATTAATGGTGAGGTCCCATTCATTACCGGTTGCATTCCAATAGAGTTCATCATGATCATCGAAAAAATTAATTGCTCGGGCAATAGTGTAGCTGATTATATAGGTTTTTTGTCCGGTGACATATACATCAGCGTCCCCGATTTTTATTTCCGCGTTTTTTCCCGGATAAGATACGGCAAAGGAATATTTCTCGCCCGTTTCATCAGTAACGTTTATATCAGAAATTCTCAGCTGGTAATTTCCGCCCCGGGCTTTATATTTTATCGGGATGTCGCGATAAATTCCATGCCGTTCCAGTTCCCCAAAGTTATAATCAATTTTTTCTTGAACGTTGATAGTAGCATTTTGATTAATTTGGATTGTTACCTCAAAATTGTCAATATTTTCCGCAATGGCGATTCGAGGAATAATTAGGATCGCCGCTGCTATTAGGCTGAAGATAAAAATTTTTTTCACGATTTTTAAATCTTAAACTCTTAAGTATTGAACATTTTTTTGGAATACTCCAAAGTCGACTCAATTAATTCCTTAAGCTTTTCGAAGGTCTCGGGGTCCTTAAACGATCCGTCGGAATTAAAAGCTCGGTCGGCTTCCCGAATAAAAACCTGTGGGGTTGGTAAAACAAAAACGGAAAGTTTTGCGAGAATTTCACGCAGATGTAGCTGCCCTCTAACTGTACCGAATTTACCATCAGACGCCCCAAAAACGGCGGCAACTTTTCCTTTCAGGGAATTTTTATTGCGCGAAATCCAATCAAGGGCGTTTTTTAGAGCGCCGGATACCGAAGCATTGTATTCCGGACTAGCAATAAGCAACACATCCGCCTGTTCAATAGCGGACTTCAGTTCAACGGCCGATTCGGGAAATTTTTCATCTTCAATATCCTGGTCATAAATCGGCAAGGACAGTTCTTTTAAATCAATTTCGGCAACCTCTGCTCCCCAATTTAACGCAATTGACTGAGCAATTTTTAAGGAGAGTCGATTATAAGAAGCTTTTCGCAAACTTCCGGAAATTGCCAATACCCTTGTTTTCTTCATAGATCCATCAAACTACTTTTTGAATTTCCAACCGCCATGTTCAATGTAGACTATTCGCCACCACCAACGCCCTAATAAATAGCCGCCAACTATTCCTAAAACCAGCAATCCAATTTGAAGCCAAACCGGCAAAGCGCAGGCCCCCTTCCCCAGCACGGAGTGCCAATCAACGGCGGCGCTGTCGGTGTTCTTAAGATAAATAATTTCCACTAAAGCATGAATCAAAAAACTTAAAATGAGTCCTAATGCTACCGAAAGCAATAAATAGATTATTTTCTTTAGTTTCATAATTCTATAAAAATTCATCAAGCTGTTTTTCTCCGGGGAGTAGTTCCACTGTTTTAGGAAGGGTTCCCTTGCGAACCGCATAACCGTCGTGAAATTCCAAAGTGTCAATGGTAAAAGCCTCGATTTCATTCATTTGATTATTGACTGCCTTTTCCGCTATTTCTTCGATCTGAGAGTAATATCTTTCAGGAACTGGAATCCGGCCTACTTTCACTTTTTCTAAGTTGATATCAACTGATTTATTTGATGTCCTGGTAACGTAGACTTTGGCATAAACCGGCGCTTTAATATATGTTTTTACAAAAGTGGACAGCTCTAGGCCGCCTTCAATATATTTTACCTGCAAATCTCTGATATGCGGGGCGTTTTGGAGAAAATGCTGCAGAAACGATGTTACCTCTTCAGAAGTATAAGTAACGTCAACATCTACTTTACCCGAATATTTTTTGTTGCGCACTCCCGAATACTCCGCCGGATCCCCTTTAATTGTAACGGGATTTCCTGCGAGGGCGCTTGCCAATGCCTCCGGACTCGCTTTTATTCCCAGGTCAATAGGCTTGTTTGTACCGAAAATCTGAGACACCACCGGAATGTTATAAACTCCGGTCGCCCCTATAACAGCAACGGGCAATCCGATAATGATCGCCAAAATTATCAGCCATTTAATCCATCGGCGCTTTTTTTTCTTCTCTTTTTTCTCCTTAAGCGGAACTGACGCAGGAGCTTCTCCGGCAGGATTATTTTCTATTCGCATATGGTTGGCTTATTAGTATTTAGATAGCAATATCGCGTTTTTTATACCAAATCGCTCCAAGCAACGTGCAAAATATTATCACTGCGGCGAATACGCCGATGGCTTCGGTGCTGATAGCGCCATCGACTACCGCAGATTTATAATCATAGTAATAGAAAAAAGACAGGAATCTTAAATCTTGAAGATTTTCCTTCAATACCGCAATTAAATTTAAAACATACATGATAATTAATAAGCTGCCGGTAAACATGTATATTTTGCTTCTTTCCGAAAAAAATGCAGAAAACATCATTGCTAAACTGAATATCGCCCATCCGAAAAGGAATCCTACAATGGAAAAAGAAACATAATTCTCTAGCTGATAATCTATGCCATGGAGCTGCGATAAGGGAATAATGGCGAAAACAGAGAAAATTGTAAAAATTAATAAAAACATCAAACCGGTAAAATATCGCCCAAAGAAAATACCCAATCGGGAAACTGGGCGGGATAAGGGAATTTCTACTGTCCCCTTTTCGATTTCACCGGCAATTCCTGCTCCAGCGAAGGAAACAAGCAGGAATATTACCATTATCGGCCAGATCAGACTGAAATGCTCTACTGATAAGAAATTCTCAATGTAACTGAAGTTGAATGATCCATCAATGCCGAATGTTTTCATGAATCCTTCCGGATAGTTCTGGATTAATTCGTTAAAAGCATCCGCTTGCTGCTGAATCGATGGGAACATCGCAACATACATCCACAGCAACAGTATTCCTGAAATACTGTAAATAATTAATCCTATTTTCTTATCCTTAAATGTCTTCAAAATTATTTTCAGCATAACTATTTTTTATAATATTCTAGGAAAATATCATCTAATGAGGCATGCTCAATTTCTAAATCCTTTATATCAAACTGACCCAATTTTTTAATTAGCGGATCAAGGTCGCCGCGAACATTCAAAACCAAACCGCTTGGCAGTTCCTTGATGATTTCGATTCCTTCCAGGTCAAATTCCCTTTTGTCGAAATGATCGGAAAAATAAGCCGTAACAGTATACATTCTCATTTCTTTTAAGGCTTGGATGCTTTGAACAGCGACTATTTTTCCATCTTTAATGATTCCTACTCGACTGCAGGTTCGGTCTACCTCGGCCAAATTATGCGAAGACATGAATACGGTTGATCCATTATTAGTAAGTTCGCTCAACAGTTCATAAACGGTATTTTGTAATAGTGGATCAAGCGCAATAGTGGGTTCATCGAGTATTAATATTTTCGGCTGAAACATGAATGCCATGATCAATCCCAATTTTTGCTTGTTACCGGAAGAAAGGCCTTTAGTTTTTTTAGTCGGATCAAAGTCGAATCTTTCAGTCAGTTCTTTAGAATGATCCTTTGCGCCGTTTAAGCTGCTGACAAAATCGATATGGTCCTGCCCGGTCCATTTATCATATAGGCTGACGTATCCTGAAAGATAACCAATCTGCTTTTTTAACTCGACCGAATCTTTCTGGGCGTTCTTGCCTAATATTTCAATGGAACCCGATAAAGGGCGGATAAAGTCCATCATGCAGCGAATGGTAGTGGTTTTACCCGCGCCATTGGGGCCCAAAAAACCAAATATCTCTCCCTGCTCAACGCTCAAGGAAATTCCATCTACCGCTTTTACTTTGCCGAAATATTTTTTTAGATTTTGAATATCAATAGTGGGCATAATTCGCTATTCCTCATTATTATGCATTTTCTTTTCATGCTCTAATTCATTTTCAAACATATTAGCCACTTTGTTAAAAAGGTCAACAAACATTCGTTCGGATTTGCTTTTCTTCAGCGGCAATTGGTGGCTAAAATCTCCATGCGACAATCTTCTTAAGCCATCTGCCATTATTTTTAATGGTCGGGATAATACCTTAGACAAAATGTAGGCAACTAATAAAGAAACTAAACATAATGCTGCCGTAGCTGCTAAAATCATAATGAGTTCGGTATTGAGGGTATGAATAATGCTTTCGGCGGGATAATCGATTCCAACTAGCGCAACGGAATTACCGTTTTTATCCCTAATCGGAGCATAACCAGATAACCAAGTGCCCCATTTGTCCGTGGTAAATGATTGATCAGCCGAAGGACCAAGCAAGCCGTTTTTCAATTCCGGCAAATCACTCACATCGTATTCCTCTCCAATATCAGGACGAAGTTCCGATTCGTCAATGAAATTATCATTGTTTCTATCGCCAGATTCTTGTCCGGCCACAACGAAGGTCATTATATTAGGATCGTTAGTGGGACGCAAAGTATAAATATCGTCAATTTCCGGATTACCGATAATAATTGTTTGAAAATAACTCTCTATTTCCAAATATTCGGGAATATCCTGCTGATTGATCGTCTTGATGTTTTCATGCGCTTCCGCTGAGATATTTTTTGTGACAGAGATGGCAATGCCTTTTAACTTTTCTTTGTAGTCGTTCATTAAAGATTGAGACCGGACAAAATAGATGACCGAAGAAAAGATAATCACATTGATAAACAATGCCAGGAAAACTAACCAAAAGACATGCTTTTGGTAAGGTTTTAAATTATAGTCATATTCGCTCATTCGTTTTAATTTTAGTTATTTTAGATATTTTTTAACCATGTTAATAATATCCTTCAAATGCACCTCGGATTTTCTAATAAAATCCTTCGCTCCCAAAATACGTGCTTTTTCCTCTTCGATTGGCTGATCTAAGCTTGTTAAAACAATTACTGGAATTAGATCGCCTTCTTCATCCGGTTCCAGGTTTCTTAACACAGTAAAACCATCCATGATTGGCATTTTTATATCCAATATTATCAGGTCAGGCTTGAATATCCTGACTTTGTCTAATCCGATTTTTCCGTTTTCGGCAGTTTCCACTAAATATCCGGCACTAGAAAGCATTGATTTAAACAGTTGTAAGCACAGTGAGTCGTCTTCAATTACTAGTATCTTTTTTTCCATTTTATCAATACTTATTAACCTCAATGGAATTTAATCTATCTATATAATGCCATAAGTTCAGCAAATTGTCAAAAATGGAATACGTAAGGGAATTCTGCCTCAGATTTTCCTTACCGGAAATA
>PFMD01000002.1 GCA_002784945.1 Candidatus Kerfeldbacteria bacterium CG_4_10_14_0_8_um_filter_42_10 | reverse complement strand
CCAAAGAAAAACTGGGATGGTTTCCGGTAGTCCCGTTGGCGGAAGGATTAAAAGAAACAATTAGCCAAATGAAAGGAAAAAGCAGGGTAGTAGGATTAGGGAATGTGAATCTGAATAAGGTTCAAAATTAAAAGTTCAAAGTTCAAAATTTCAGCCGGAGGCTGATCCGCCTTTGGCGGAAAGAATTAATAAGCTAATCATAGAAAAAATATGTCAAAGCAAAAAGCTAAAAAACACATTTTTACTTCAGAGTCGGTAACCGAGGGTCATCCCGACAAAATTTGCGATCAAATCTCCGATGCGATATTAGACGAATTAATTAAACAAGATCCTTCGTCGCATGCGGGAATTGAAACTCTGGCTACCACCGGATTAGTGGTAGTGGCCGGTGAAGTAAGAACTAAAGGATACGCTGATATTGCCGCCATAGTCAGAAACACCATTAAGGAAATAGGTTACGATGATCATTCCATGGGTTTTCATTGGCAAGACTGCGGAGTGATTGTGGCGCTTGATGAACAAAGCCCCGATATTTCTCAGGGCGTTGATCGGGGTAAAGGAAAATTCAAAGAACAGGGGGCGGGCGATCAGGGATTAATGTTCGGCTATGCCGCCAATGAAACGCCGGAATTAATGCCTTTGCCAATTGCCTTAGCTCATAAGATAACTTATCGCCTTTCTCAATTAAGAAAGAACAAAACGCTTCCTTACCTCCGGCCGGACGGAAAATCCGAGGTAGCGGTGGAATATTTGAATGGCAAACCGAAAAGGATCGACACCGTTGTAGTAGCAATTAGTCATAATGAAGAAGTGGCTGAAAAGAAAGTAGAAAGGGACGTAATTAACAAAGTAATTCGGCCGGTCTGCAAGAGGTATTTAGACAAAAAAACTCGAATTTTTGTCAACGCGACAGGACGTTTCGTAAAATGCGGACCGCCAGCAGATGCCGGACTAACGGGAAGAAAAATTATTGTTGATACTTACGGCGGACATGGCAGTCACGGCGGGGGCGCTTTTTCTGGAAAAGATCCTTCTAAGGTCGACCGCTCGGCCTCTTACATGGCGCGCTATGTTGCCAAGAATATTGTGGCGGCGGGCATTGCCTCGCGGTGCGAGGTACAGCTGGCTTACGTCATTGGAGTAGCGGAACCAATCAGCGTTTTAGTTGATGCTAAGGGCACCGCCAAAATAGATGAATATAAGATTGTTGAACTGATCCGCAAGCATTTTCCCTTGACTCCGGCGGGAATAATCAAACATTTGAAGCTACTGCGGCCAATTTACAAAAAAACGGCTGCTTACGGCCATTTTGGCAGAAATGATAAAGACTTCACCTGGGAGCGTACGGACAAAGCAGCGGTTTTGAAGCGGGAAGCAGGGATTTAGTTTACGGCTCGTAGTTTGTTAGTCGTCAGTTATTAGTTGCCAGTGGAAAGTTGATTCGTTATATTGTTTAATTGCTATATTGTTATATTGTTTTTATCGCCATTTATAAAATTAAACAATTCAACAATATAGCAATATAACCATAATCTTTAATCTTAAATCTTTAATCTGAAAATGAAAATACTAGTAACAGGCGGAGCGGGCTTCATCGGCTCTCATTTGGTTGATGCCCTGATCGAAAAAAAACACCGGGTAGTGGTAATTGATGATCTTTCGCTTGGTCAAAAAAGAAATCTAAACAAAAAAGCCAAATTTTATCGGCTTGATGTTCAAAGCGAAAGAATTGAAGCAGTCTTTAAGAAGGAGCAATTTGATTATGTATTTCATTTGGCTGCCCAAATAAATGTCAGAAAATCTGTGGCCGATCCGATTTTTGACGCCAAGGTAAACATTATTGGCACCTTGAATCTCTTGGAATGTTGCCAAAAATACAAAATAAGGAAATTCATTTTTGCTTCTAGCGGAGGGGTGATGTATGGTGATACTAAAATAATCCCCACTCCGGAATCACAGCCCGCCCGACCCATCTCTCCTTACGGAATATCCAAACATTCCGTCGAGCAGTATCTGGGCTACTATAAAAAGGAGTTTGGCCTGGATTATACCATTCTCCGTTACGCTAATGTTTATGGTCCCCGTCAAAATCCCGAAGGCGAAGCGGGGGTTATCGCCATATTCTTGTCTAAACTACTCAAAGGAGAAGGACCCATAATTAACGGTGACGGCAAGCAGACCAGGGACTATGTTTTTGTAAAGGATGTGGTAAGGGCGAATGTGCTAGGATTGACCAAAAAAGGCAATCTTTATAATATCGGAACCGGAAAAGAGACCAACGTAATCGAACTTTTTGAAAAGATCCGTCAACTGGGTAATTTTGCGGCCAAAGAAAAACACGGGCCCGCTCTTAGGGGGGAGCAAAAAAGAAGCTGTTTGGACAGTTCCAAAATCAGAAAAGAGTGGGGTTTCCGTTCGAAGTACGATTTAACAACGGGTATATCAGAAACTTTGGAATGGTTCAAAGATAGAATTTAGAAAATTATCACCGCTTTAGCGGGATACAGTTTACATTTTAAATTGTAAATTAAATTATGAAAATATTAGTTACCGGCGGCGCCGGCTTCATTGGTTCTCATCTTTGCGAATATCTTCTTAATCAAGGAGAAGAGGTTATTTGCCTTGATAACTATTTTACCGGTCAAAAGAAAAACATTTTCAACTTGTTAGACAATAAACGATTTGAAGTTATTCGGCACGATCTTACGGTTCCTATTTTTGTAGAGGTTGACCAAATCTACAATTTGGCCTGTCCCGCCTCTCCTATTCATTATCAGCGTCGTCCTATTAAAACGATTAAACTGTCGACCCTTGGCATGATTAATGTTTTGGGAATGGCCCGGCGCTGTGGAGCGAGAATTCTTCAAGCTTCCACTTCCGAGGTCTACGGCGACCCCAAAGAACATCCTCAAAAAGAGTCTTATTGGGGCAACGTTAATCCTATCGGACCGCGCAGTTGCTATGATGAAGGCAAGAGGGTAGCAGAATCATTAATGTTTGCTTACCGAAAAGAAAACAACGTGGATATAAAAATAGCGCGTATTTTTAACACTTATGGGCCAAGAATGGCTTTTAATGACGGCCGGGTTGTTTCTAATTTCATTCTTCAAGCTTTAAAGGGCAAAAACATCACTATCTACGGCAAAGGAACTCAAACCAGGAGTTTTTGTCACATTTCGGATACGATTCTTGGTTTAGTAAAAATGATGGCTGTCCCGGACTTGATTGGCCCGGTCAATCTCGGCAATCCCAAGGAAATGACCATTTTAGATTTAGCGAAAAAAATTATAAAACTTTCCCATTCAAAATCTAAAATTGTTTTTAAACCACTTCCGGAGGACGATCCAGAAAGAAGAAATCCCGACATTTCCTTAGCTAAGAAAAAATTGGATTGGGAGCCTAAAGTAACCATTGAAGCCGGGCTTGAAGATACGATCAAGTGGTTTAAGCGGGAATTAAGCTAATTTGCCAAAAATCATTTTTTTGGTACAATAATTATCTCATAATTCAATTAAATCAAAAAACATGAAAATATCAGTAGTTGGCACCGGGTACGTAGGATTAGTGACAGGAACATGTTTCGCTGAATTAGGCAATGACGTCATATGCTCCGATATTGATCAGAAAAAAATAGCTGTTCTCAATAATGGGGGAGTCCCTATTTACGAACCGGGATTGGAAGAATTAATAGAACGTAATGTAAAAGAGGGCCGGCTCCTTTTCACCACGGATGTCGCTGATTCGGTAAAACAAGGAGAAATTGTTTTTATAGCGGTTGGCACCCCGCCCGGAGAAGACGGCAGCGCTGATTTAAAATACGTAAAAGATGTGGCCAGGACAATTGCCGACAATATCGAGCAGTATAAAATAATCGTAAACAAAAGTACCGTTCCGGTGGGAACGGGGGATATCGTTTCCGGCATTATTCGCGAGAAATATCAAGGTGAGTTCGACGTGGTTTCCAATCCGGAGTTTTTAAGAGAAGGGAACGCTATTCACGACTGTCTCCATCCTGATCGAGTGGTAATTGGTAATTGCGGAAACAAAAGAGCAGAAAAGATGATGAAGATGCTTTATAAGCCGTTAAAATGCCCTATTTTGTTTACTGATGTTAAAAGTGCCGAGATCATCAAATATGCTTCAAATTCGCTTCTGGCTACGGAAATATCGTTTATTAACAATATTTCCAATCTTTCCGAGAAAGTGGGGGCTGATATCAACAAGATAGCGGAAGGCATGAAACTGGATCACCGGATTGGAAAATCAGCTTTTCTAAACGCCGGCTGCGGTTATGGAGGCAGCTGTTTCCCTAAAGATGTAAAAGCCTTAATTAATACAATCAAAGGATACGGTATTGATCCCGTCATATTAGAAGCGGTGGAAGAAGTAAACAATTTCCAAAAATTATCGGTGATTAGCAAACTTAAGCAGTTAGTTCCGGAACTAAATGGAAAAAAAGTAGCTGTCTGGGGATTATCCTTCAAGCCTAATACCGACGATATGCGCGAGGCGGTTTCTTTAGAGGTGATTCCTGTCTTAATAAAGGAAGGTGCTAAAGTCTTTGCTTTTGATCCGGTGTCGTCAGAGGAGGCAAAAAAAATCCTAACGGGCGACGTCAGTTATTGTGAAACTTCGTATCAGGCGATAGAAGGTGCCGCCGCCTTATTAATTCTAACGGAGTGGGATGAGTTCAAGCAGGTTGACAAAAAGAAGGTTAAGGAACTGTTAAAGACTCCCAATATTGTGGACGGACGCAATATTTTTGACCCAAAAGAAATGAAAGAATTAGGGTTTAACTACTTAAGTATTGGACGATAAGATTAAAGATTATGGTTATATTGATATATTGTTGAATTGTTTAATTTTATAAATGGCGATAAAAACAATATAACAATATAGCAATTCAACAATATAACGAGTCAACTTACAACTTACAACCAAACATGAAACTAATCGTTACCATCCCGGCTTATAACGAGGAACAAAACATCGCCGACGTAATCAAAGAAATTCCCCGCTCGATTGAAGGGATCTCCGAGGTGAAGGTGCTGGTTCTAGACGATGGTTCCCGCGATCAGACGGTGCAAAAAGCAAAAGAGGCCGGAGCGGATTATATTATTTCTCATAAGCGAAACAAAGGCTTGGCTAATACCTTCCAAGACGCCATTAATGCGGCCCTAGAAAGAGAAGCCGATATTATTGTTAACACGGATGGCGATAATCATTACGATCAATCCCGGATTCCTGATTTAGTTAAGCCCCTTCTTCAAAGACAAGCCGACATCGCCATCGGCGATAGGGAAGTACGGAAATTGGAGCATATGCCCGCTGCTAATAAGTATTTGAATATTCTGGGCAGTTATTTCGTTTCAAAATTGTTCGGCCTTAAAGAAACATTAGATGTTTCTTCCGGTTTCAGGGCTTATAACAAGGAAGCGGCAATGAGAATCTCCATTCTTTCAAAGCACACTTACACTCACGAAACTATAATTCAAGCCCTAGATCATAATTTAATTATCGAGTCTGTAGCCATTAAAGCCCGCAAGGTTACCAGAAAATCGCGTCTTATTTCCAACATCCCCAGTCACCTGGCGCGTTCACTGATGGTTATTTTTCGGGTTTTTACCGTTTATAAGCCCTTAAGAGTGCTTTCGAGCGTAGGAGCGGTGATTGCCCTGCCGGGCATTCTTTTGGTATTGAGATTTCTCTATTTCTATTTCTTTACCGTAGATGAAGGCCGGGGGCACATTCAGTCGTTAATCATCGCCGCTATTTTGATCCTGCTGGGATTCCAGGTATTTATTCTTGGATTAATTGCTTCGGCGGTAGGTTGGAATCGCAAGATGCTGGAAGAGATTTTTTACTCTTTCAAGAAGGATCGTTATAAAAAATGAAGATCTTATTCATTACTAGAAAATACCCTCCCTCCAAAGGCGGTATGGAGACTTTGAGTTATAATTTAACAACAAAATATCCGGGGGAGAAAAAAATTATTCCGATGAAAAAAAAGAACCAGATTCATCTTGTCTGGTTTATTCCTTATTGCTTTTTTTATCTCATCTTTAATTCGAAAAAAATTGAACTTCTCCACCTAAGCGATATGGTATTAATAATTCTGGGCGGCTGGATTAAAAAACTTAATCATAGAACAAAGGTGGCAATCAACATTCATGGTCTGGATATTAATTTTTCCGAAAGAAAAGGATTATTGGCTAAAATCTATAAAACCTACTTAAAGTTATTCGCTCAAGAAAGAAATTATGATTTATTAATTTGTAACAGTCATAGTACTGAAAAAATAGCCAAAGAAAACGGTTTTTCTAAAACTACTATAATACCAATTGGCGTAACTCCAAAATATAATAAAAATTTTTATGGAAAACAAGAACTATATAAAATAATTGGCGATCAGTATAAGAACAAAAAATATCTTTTAACCGTTGGCAGATTAGTAAAAAGAAAAGGCGTTAATTGGTTTATTGATCAGGTAATGCCCATAATTAGAGAAGATGTTATCTATTTAGTAGCAGGAGAACCTAATTGGCTTAAGAACGTTGATAACGAGCTTGATTTAATAAAGGAGACGGTCAGGAAAAATAAGCTTGAGGCAAGGGTTGTTTTATTGGGAAAAGTTGCCGATGAGGAGTTAGAGGTGCTTTACCAGACAGCGGACCTTTGCATTATGCCGAATATTCCGGTAACTGGAGACAGTGAAGGATTTGGAATTGTTGCCATAGAAGCCGCTGCAAGAGGATTGCCGGTGGTTGCCTCCAAGTTAGAAGGCATTGACGATGCAATACAAGATGAAAAAAATGGTTTTTTGCTGCCCCCAGGGAATGCTGCAGCATTTAAGGAAAAAATTGAATTACTTCTGCAAGAAAGCGCGGAATCAATTAGAACGGGGGTAAAAAGATTTACTCTAGATAATTTTTCTTGGGACAGCCTAATTTATAAGTATCAGATTGCTTTTGAGAATTTATGCCAAAGACAAAAGTAGTAATTATTATTAAATATTTCTTTCCCATTAAGAGACCTTCTGGTATTTCTAGTTTTGTGCATGAGTTGGCCAACGCCCTTGCCTCAGATGTTGATTTAACCGTTGTTTCTTACAAAAAGGAAAAAGATAATAGAAACCAGGATCGTTCCAACGGGTATGATATCCTAAAGATCAAAAAGCCTTTTCCAATAACCGCTCCGAAATTAGTAAATAAACTTAATCCCGACATAGTCATTATTTTCAGTGGGATATTCAAACCAATCAAAACATTGTTTTATTTTGGATTGATTTCTATTTTATTAAAAAATAGAAATCAGATTTTTTGTCAGGCGACAAATTATAACACCAAAACACTGTCATCGTATTATAAATTATTTTTAAGACAGTTCAAAGCCATTATCGCTACAAATGACTACTTACAGCAACAGTATCAGAACCTGGGAATGAAAAGTGTGTTGATAACGCCAGGGGTAAATAGCACTGTTTTAAATCAGAAAACGATAGAAATAAACAAAAGTAAAAAAGTACGAATAGGTTTTTTTGGCCACTTCTATCAGGTCAAAGGGCCTGACAGGCTATTGAATGCGTTTTTAAAGATTAATCCCAGTAATGCCGAGGTAATTTTTGCCGGCGGGGAAGGACCTTTAGAAAATTTGTTAAAAGAGCAGGCAAAAAAGGATTCCAGAATAATAGTGATCGGATGGCAGAAGTCAATAATCTCCCTCATCGCTTCTTGTGATATAGTTGTCTTGCCCTATCGAAACTCTTATTCCGTCCTAGGATATTCTCAAGCCGCTCTAGAGGCCATGTCGTTAGAAATTCCCGTCATCGGCACCAAGACTCCTTCATTAGAATTTTTGATTAAAGATGGCTATAATGGATATATCGTGAAAAATGACGAAGAGCTGGCTAAAATGTTACAGTATTTAATCGATAATCCTGCAAAAAGAAAAGAATTAGGAATAAATGCCCGCCAGACCATTATCAATGATTTCGATATAAAAAAAATCGCAAAAGATTATTTAAACTTATTAAATGAAAATCGATAAAACAGGTAATTATAAAAAAACGGAAGGCTACTATAATAAATATGGTTCATGGTATGATCGTGAGCGAAGCAAAGGATATTATGAATTCATTAATAATCAAGAAATAGAAATAGTCAGGAAATACGGAGAAAATAAAAATGTTCTCGAGATTGGCTGTGGCACCGGAATTATTTTGAATGAAGTGAATAAATTTACCTCTTTAGCCAGAGGCATCGATTTATCGCCAGGTATGTTAGAAAAAGCAAAAGAGAAAAAATTGAATGTTCAAGTGGCTAATGCTACTGAAATTCCTTTCCCCGATAATAGTTTTGATTTAGTTTACTCCTTTAAAGTACTGGCCCATATTCCAGAAATAAAAAAAGTTATCGAGGAAGCGGTAAGGGTGGCAAAGGATGACGGTATTTTAATTTTGGAGTTTTATAATCCTTATAGCTTAAAGAAAATTACCAACTGGGCCTATAATTTAATCAATCGTCGGAAAGTCTATATTAGATACGACAGCCTCAAAAAAATTAGGAGCTATTTGCCCAAAGATTGGAAAATAGCGGAATATTACGGAATAAAAATTTTAGCAATAGGCAAAAAACTTTCCACAATGCCAATTTTTATTGCCTTGGAAAGAAAATTAAGCCAGTCCTTGCTTGGCCGATTAGGAGGATATTTCGTGGTGATAATAGAAAAAAATGAAAAATAAGATTTATGTAATTATTGTAACTTGGAATGGCCAGCAGTATATAGCAGATTGTTTAAATTCTCTATATTCTCAAAAGGACCAAGGGTCTCTCGGAGTGATCATTGTTGATAATAATTCGAAGGACCAAACCAAGGAAATAATCAAAAGCAATTTTAAGGATATTGTTTTAATTGAGAGTAATACCAACCTAGGATTCGCGAAAGGGAATAATATTGGAATTAGAAAAGCGTTGGAGTTAGGTGCCGAATCAATTATTCTGCTTAATCAAGATACCGAAGTGGCGCCTGATTTTATTGACCAAGGTTTACAGTATTTGCGGGAAAATCAAAAGGTGGGATTAGCCAGTCCAATAATTCTATATCCCCGGGAGAAAAGAATTTGGTTTGCCGGCGCCAAGATTTATCACGGCAAAGAAATCCTGACTCATTTTACCACTAAAATAGGACATCATCTTAGCAAAAAAAACATTCTTAAGGAAATGGATAAGAATAACGCGGTTGATTGGTTACCTGCTTGCGCTTTATTTATTAAAAGAGAAGTAGTAGATAGAATAGGGCTATTGGACGAGAATTTTTTTATGTACGGTGAAGACGTTGACTACAGTCTGCGGGCAGTAAAAGCCGGTTTCCAGCTTGGTTTGATTCCGAACAGTTATATTATTCATAAAGAG
Source organism: Candidatus Kerfeldbacteria bacterium CG_4_10_14_0_8_um_filter_42_10 (assembly GCA_002784945.1). Taxonomy (GTDB): domain Bacteria; phylum Patescibacteriota; class Patescibacteriia; order UM-FILTER-42-10; family UM-FILTER-42-10; genus UM-FILTER-42-10. The sequence goes on along the minus strand of PFMD01000002.1, from coordinate 73,239 downwards.
AATAGCGGGGAAAGAATTACCTTTAATAAATTTCTATGGAAAAAAATTATATTGAAAATAAAGGCACGAGCAAAAATAGTAAGACGATATTACAATCCTTTAGAAAAGTGCTATTATTTGATTAAGCTAATTTATCTTCCTTTTATTCGGCTGTACTATGCCGCTAAAAAAATCTTTTCTTAGTATTTGTCTTTCCTTTAGCATATATTTGACCGTTATTTTAGGATTGGCCGTTTTTGGTTATTTCACTTATGGAGTAGTTATGCCGGTAACGGCGGGCTTTGTATTAATCTCGCTGTTTTTCTTTTTTTTAGGAATAAGGAATGCCTCGAAGAAAAATTTCAATAAGACAGCGGCTGTATGTTTTACCCTAATTTTTTTATTCGTATTGATTATTGGCTTTTTCCATCATGATTTACCCACTAGTCGGGATGATTTAAGCTATATTTATGGAGCGGATCGATTAGTGGATTCGCACTCCTTGAAATGGGAAGATTATTTTTCTCGTCCCGTGCACGGAGTACGCAATTTAGAAGGTGATTTATTCACTTCTCAATTTTTACCCGTTTATATTGTATATTTAGCGGTCTATTATTTATTTGGTGGGCTAAGTTTGTTGTTTTGGGCCAATGTTTTATTAATGTTCTTTACACTGGGCGTTATTTATTATTTGGTAAAAAATTTGGCAGGGGAAAAAGGCTCTCTTTTAGCGCTGATTTTTTTATTATCTTCTTATGTATTTTTATGGTTTCCCAAGCGAACTAATGTTGAAAATGTTTTTATCTTTTTAATCTGGTTCGGCTTATGGATGCTGAGTGAAGCAGTAAGCAAAAAAAAGCCGCTCTACCTCTTCTGCGGATTAATTCCTTTTTCGCTTTTGTCTTTAGCTCGTGCCGAAGGACTGATTTTTTTTGTTTTTTATCTCCTTGTTTCTGGTTTTCTGATTATTTTTAAGTATAAAAAAGAGCTAAGAGACAAAACCCTTCTGTTCTTGTTGCCACTCTTAACCGTAGCTGCTAATTTTATCCTTTTTTATTATTACGTCAAATTCTATAAAGCTAACTATATTATTAATCAGGCGACTGACGTTTTAGAAGGATTTAATTTTAATAATCCTTACGTTTTATCGACCATCATCTCAATTCTTGCCATTCTGGTTGCGATTTATCTCTTTATCCGGAAAAAGATTAATTATCAAAAGCTTTTGTTTTGGATAATTTTAGGCACAGTAGCGCTGTTTGAGCTGGCAATTTTTGTTTTAGAAAAGTCGGGCGACCTGACTTGGTTTTTTTATCGGACTCAGTATGTTTTAGAAAACTTTGTTTTTTACTTCTATTTTATTTACATCCTCGTTATTCTATTCGGTCTTAGAAAAAAAATATTTACTAGTCAAGAATTTATTTTAACTAGCGTGCTGCTGCCGGCCTTTTTATTCATCATTGAACCCAATATTGCTTTGGATCAACCCTGGTTTATGAGGCGTTTTTACCCTACTTTAATTCCTCTATTCATAATATTGTCCGCCATTGTTTTAGTCAGATTAAGGCTGGAAAGAAAAAAAATAGTCGGTTTGGTTTTCTTGGTAGTTTTAATCGGCATAATTTTTACCAGACCCATATTCTTTGCAATAGAACACGAGGGGATTAGAGATCAATTGGAGGAATTTAATAGCAAGTTTCCCCGAGATTCATTAATCCTGATGAATCCTGGTTGGAACTGGCAAAAAATTGCCATTCTTCAACATTATTTTTATAGTTACAACGCTCTTCCGAATTTTGATTTGTACCGGAATGAGGAATTTGAAAATGATTTACCTTCGCTTATTAGCCAATACCCAAATTGGGAAAACGACGATAACGATCTGATTAGTATTATAAACTGGAAAGACAACCAGTCAGAAAATCGTCTGCTAGAGTTAATAAAAAAATACAACCAGGTGTATATTGTCACCGACCGTAAGAATTCGAATTTTTTTGACGGTTATGCCGATGATAATTTAGAAAGAATTAGCAGCTATAACTTTATTTATCAGAAACTTAATGCAGAATCCAATATAACTGGGTATATAAAATCTAACAGTAAGATAGAATTGAAAAAAATTAGAAAACTTCAGAATAACATACCTCCCAATCGAATTATCAATCACGAATTAAGTTTAGATATCTACAAGGTAATCGATCCATTGAAATATAAGTATACAGAATATATTTTAAATACCGAACAGTCGCAAGAGAGCAGTTTTGTTTACAAAGTAATAGGAGATATTGAGCAACGGGATTACAGAAATGAAATTGAGAACTTAGTAAGTGATGTAGAATCAATTTCGGAAGAATAAAAAAAACACAGTTATATAATAGACAAAATTAGTTAAGCTTTGATTAATATTATATTAATTTTTTATTTCCAAGTAGAATGTATGTTGCAATTATAATTCGAAGTTTAAAAGTATTTGGAGGCGGAGAAAGAAATGTTATTTCGTTAATTGAAGCTTTGAACAGAAAATTAATCACACCCGATATATTAACTGAAGAAAACGTCAGATATGAAGAGATTGAGACAAGATACAACAAGAATGTAAAATTTAATTTAATAAAAATAAATACACCAAATGTTAAGATCTTTCATTTTCTTAAAGAAATATTTTTCTCGAATCCAATTTTGCATAGTTTGGAAAAATATGATTTTGTTTATGATTTTACCAATAAGCCCCCCCTAGTTTTTAATAGCACTAAATATCTTAAATATATCTATGTTTTGAACGATCGAAGAGCGGCTAGATTTTCTAAAGCAACATATTTTTATATTTTAATTACTAAAATATTATCCTCAATTGGAATCAAAAAATTCCGAAGAATACATCCAGGAATAATAAATATTACTCAATCTGAATATATTCAAAATGAAATAGAAAAATCCACCGGTATAAAAATCCCCATTATATATCCGCCAGTAAATTTAAATGAATTTTATTGTAATAGAAACCCCAATCGTTCTGGCATTGTTTCTATAGGCCGATTCAGTCGAGAAAAAAATTATTTTTTGCAGATCGAAATTGCTAAAAAATTTCCGAGAGTTCAATTCACCTTTGTCGGTTCTGTTAAAAATGACGCTTATTTTAGAAAAATTTTGAAAAAAATTAAATTGGATTCTGTTCAAAATATAACGTTGCTTCCTAATGCCAATTTCAACCAATTAAAACAGGTTCTTTGCAGTTCATTGATTTTCTTACATACCACAATTGAGGAGCATTTTGGGCTTTCAACTGTCGAAGCGGTAGCTGCCGGATGTTTACCCCTTGTACATAATTCAGGAGGGCAGCAAGAAGTGGTTAGATTCAAGGAATTTAGATTCAATGAGCTTGATAATGCCGTAGAAAAATTAGAAAATATGTTAGATATGCCTGATGATAAAAAGGACGATTATCGTCGATTACTGAAAGCTGATATTCAAAAGTATGATGAAATTAATTTTCAGAATAAAATACTGGCCTATTTGAATTTCTGATCTGAATTAATTAACCCATCTTTAATTCCTATAAAGAACGCCTTTAAGTTTTCTATTCTTCCCTTATGTAGACAATGGAAGATTTTTAAAGGTATTTTGTAAAATGTAAAGAGCGTTGCAAAAATCAACCATTGTAATTTTGAGAGATGTTTTTTCATAAAAAGAATACGGCTTTTTGTAACGAGGTAACTTCGTTTCGGACTGCCCTCTCCGATCGTTCTTGATACTTTGTGCCAAATCCGACTTTCTGGAACATACCACAGACTAAAACATTTTTTAAAGGTTCGATAACAAAAATCAGCGTCTTCCCAGTATAATTGATATTCTTCGTCCAAGTAACCAATTTTCTCAAAAACTTCTTTTTTTATTAGCATTGAACATCCTGTAATAAAGGAAACCTCTCTAGTTTTATTATACGCCGGCGAATCCAATTTTCCCTCACCATAGTGGAATGCCAGTCCAGTCCACCAGTGAAATGTGCCTCCGCCATACCAGATTCTGTTTTTTTCGTGATAATAAAGAATTTTAGGACCAACGATGCCAACACGATCCTCTTTTAATTTATTAACTAGAAAATTAAGGAAATTTTTGTCCGCTACAACATCATTATTTAACAATAAAACAGCTTCCGCCCCCTCTTTCAAAGAGTGCTGGATACCGAAGTTATTACCCCTGGCGTATCCTAGATTCTTCGGCAGACTAATAACTCTTGCGAACTTACCAAATTCTGAAATTATCCGTTGCGCTTCGTTGTTATCCGAACCGTTATCTATAACGGTAACAAAGAAATCGGAATAAGTAATTTGTACCAATGATTTTAAACATTCCTGGGTGTCTTTCCAGCCATTCCAATTTAAGATAATTATACCTACTTTCATTTTCGCACTAGTTCTAAGAAATAAGGACGATCTTGGGCATTAAACACACCTAAGGCAAAAACTGCCAATGAATAAGTTAAACATGCGGTTATACCTTGAAGAATAGGGTGGAATGCCGAAGTCAATATGCCCGTCCCGATTGCTATCAAACTGGCTAAAATGAGCTTTGCTGACAGTATGATGAATTCTGCCTTAGGTTCGCCGGTGAATTTTTTTATTGCTAATAAAGAAAATAGAGCCAAAACCGCTTCAGTAATGATTGTGGCAATGGCCGCTCCTTTGGCCGCCAAAATTGGAATTAAAACCAAATTAATCGCGATATTCAGCACCATGCATATGCCCGCAATAATTGTCGAGATATGCTGTTTATCCAGCGCATTAAGATAAGAGCCGTTGATAAAGTTTAGAAATACAAAAACCATAACGATGGACATAAGTTGAAATAAGGGGATAGCTTCTAGGAAATCGGAGCCATATATTAATTTCATTAAAAATGGGGCTGTAAAGTATAGCCCGATACTCAATGGGAAAGCAATAATTAAAAAATACTTCAGGAGTAACTGAATTAAAATTTTGAATTTATCAAAAAAATTCCTAGCTAAAAAAGAGATTCTAGGAAAGACAACAGCGTTCATAATAGTTGGTATAAAGATAAAGGCAAATAGCAGGTCGTAAGCAGAAGAGTAAAGACCGGTAATCCGGTCATTTTTCATAATTGATAGCATCAGCACATCGATTTTAAAGTAAACAATAATAAAAACGTTGGTTAAAGCAAAAAATAGACTGGGTTTTAGAAATTTTTTCCACTGGGGTAAGTCAATCCTAAAAGTAAAATGACAGAATTTTTTATAGACTATAATCGCAGTAACGAGCATACTTATCAATTCACCCACAATATAGGCGACAAAAACAAAAAAAATGCCATAACCTAGATTGAAAAATAAAGCAATTAATCCTAATATTAGACCTCTTTCCAATATTCGAGAAATTGTTTCGAATTGCATTTTTTCATTAGCCCTGAAAACAGCATAAAAAAAAGTATTGTAAGATTCAATGACAACATACAAGCTGGCAAGGAAGACAATAACTTTAACGTAAAGCGGCTTATCGATAAATTCCAGAATTATTACTAGTAGTGCAAAGGCCACTGCTGTCAGCACTGTTTTAATAACAATAATATTTTCAATATAATGTTTAGTCTGATTTCGATCCCTCGCGAGATCGCGGTTAGTCAAAGTAGAAAGACCAAAGTCCGCAATAACATTGATAATAATTCCGAATGAAAGGGCAAAACTATATTGCCCAAACCCCTCTGATAATAGATTTCTGGCAACCAAAACGACAATTCCAAAACCGATTAATTTACTTGTGATTGAAGAGATCGCTAGCCAAAATGTATTTTTAGTTATTTTCTTAACAACTGACATAAATTGTATTGATAGCTGTTAGAATAATTGATATTATAACATAAAATCAAATTTCTGAGAACCTAGATTAAAAGAGTCTGGTGAATAATGCTCTTTAATAACAAAAAGACTTAGATTTTGGTAAAATTAATATATCTAATAAAAACTAAACCAAAATCAAAAGTCTTTATGTATCAATATCATATACCAGTATTTTCCAGATTTCAATGGTTAAACCATAATCTGGTAATAAAGGTTCTTTCTAAGCTATTAATATACAAAGGCCGAGGCAGAAGGGGCTATGACAAAGTATACCTGTTTAGGCTTCTAATCTACAAACAATTAATGAGTTGTTCTTATCGGGATTTAGAGAGTATCTCTAGTATTGATTACTCCACTTTCATTAAGTTTCGACAAAGACTGATTAAGAAACAATGGTTTACTAAGGTTTTCCAAAGCTTAACCAGGGTGATTGCTAAAAACTTGAAAGACTTAAATCTAATTCTAGATTCTTCATTCGTTAAGACCTATTCAGGGAAGAATGAACAAGGCTCAGAGTATTCAGGCTACAAAGAGAAAAACGGCTTTAAATTGCACCAAATCATTGATTTTGAGACAAGATTACCATTATTGCAAACTGTAACTGGAGGCGCTCAAGCTGATGTCGTCCTAGGAGAGAAGCTAATTCGAGCAGGTCAAAGGGATTGGAAGGCACATTCCTTAGCAGCAGACAAAGGTTACGATGCGCAAGATCTAGTTTGGCAGACTAAACAGAAGTGGGAATTCTGTAGAGTGGCTATTCCCATCCGAAAAACCACCCAGAAACTAACCTTAGAAGAACAAAAGAAATCATACAACTATTATCAAAAAGCCAGAGAAAGATGCTTAGATCAAACTCTAATCAACCAACGCACTGAGATTGAGCGATACTTCTCCCGAAAGAAACGGGTATTTCATCTTGGTGAAGAACGAACTCGGGGACTGAAGAATTTCCAAACTAACTGTTATCTGACCTCGATTATGGAAATCCTTGAGTTCCTGGCCACACCAGATACTCTATTGTTAATATTCACCAGACTCCCTAGAGAGTTTGGTGAATAATATCATGCCGGACACGATCCGGCATCCAGCGGATACTGTAATTAACCAATTTTAAACATAAATTCTGGATTCCCGCCCCTCGTTTTCACGAGGGCAAGTTTCGCCTGCCTCGCCGGCAAGGCGGGCGGGAATGACGGCCGAGACATTATTCACCAAACTATTTTATTAAAACAGTTAGATTGACCAAAAAATTAAATATTCCTATAATTAGATTCAGTTATGAATTATAAAAAGATTTTAGCCATCTTACTTTGGGCAGTAAAAACAATAACTCTGGGAATCTCCCTGGCTATTTTTTTAATGATTTTTAATCGATATTTTGTGCCATTTGGCCATCTGGAGGTGGCGTACGATTTTACCGGAGAATCTGAATACATATCGCATCTGGAGCCTTGGCAGAGACTACTGCCGATTGAAGAATCGAATGGCGATTGGTCTCAGGGGATAAAAGACGATTTAGTATATTTTGACGTAAAGATTCCAAGGTGGTTTCAAGCCGTTACAACGGAGATTACTTTTAAAAATCCCATTGTGCCGATAGTTGAAATAGGCGCAAGGATCAATCAAGCGGGCGACTATCTGACAAAGCCGCTAGAGAATAAATTAATTGATAATCTAGCTTGGAACAGAATCGAAGCAAACGGGATCGCCCTTTATCAAAAGAATCCAAAATATGCCGACCTTCAGAATTTTATTTCCGCTCCTCCCCAAAACGAGATAATCGGCGAATACTTTTATAATTTCAATTTAAAAAAAGTAATCCCGGATTATCAAAAATCAGACAAAGAAACAGTTATCGATCGAAATTTAAGGGGAAGTCACACTATTTACACTTATCTCAAGAACGAGAAGTTAAATTTCACCATAAACAAGTTTGATCTCAATCGATACGCCGGATCAGATATTTTAAAAGTGGAGGTAATTAAGCAAGTAGACGGAGAAAAAATATTTAGCGGCGAGTTGCCGGATGATGGAATTGAAGGAGTGACCGGAGTTTTTCAGCCCGAGCAAAGTCTATCAATCGTAATTCCCGATTTAGAAGAGGGAGTTTATCGAATAGAACTAAAGGGAAACGACGATATCGCTATTTCTAAACTGATCACCGCCCAACATCTCCTTGTTTTTGCCAGAAATCTATTTTTAATTGACAACGAGGAATACTTTAATGATTTAACCCCCGGCAGTAAACCGACCAATCTATTTGCTAAGGCATCAACCATTACCTTCAAAACATCGCACCCTTCGGGATTGCAAAAAATTTCGCTTGATTCTCATTCACTTGAAATAAATGAATTAAACAGAAATTTCAAATATTTAAATGATTCCGGAATTATTAAGATTAACGTGCCAAAAAATGATTTAGCCATTAATTTTGATGGATTTATGGCTTTTAGCGAAAGTCAGTATTTCAATCCATTTCCCGATAATATTATCGGAATTAAGAATAATTCGGACATTAACCTTCTTGATTATTTAATCGCCGAATACTCATCACCCAAAAAGGAAAACGGATGGTTGGTAAAATCAAATACTTTTGATTTAAACCGGTTGTATAAAGATAAAAATAATAATGTAAGATTTCGTCTGAGCGCGCCGGGATTGAATGAAACCGGGGGCATTATTAATATCACTAATATTAAGGTTACCTATCAAAAACCGCCGGTAACATTGCAGAATTTTCCCAGTAAAGTAATAAATTTCATTAAAAAATCATTGACCAAAAGTTAAAATGACCAGTTTTTGGTGGAAAGAAACAAAAATTTTTTTAAGCAAAGCAAGTTTTTTTGTACTAATTGCATCAATAATTAATTACCTTGTATTATTTTTGCTTAATTCCCTTTCCAATAATTTTTTACTGTCCTTTTTTGATATAAATGTTTTTTTAGTAATCATTGTTATAACTGGAACGTTATATATTTTAACGAAGGAATAAGATAATTATTAAAAACAAAAAAGTATCAGACAGCACTGAGACTTGCTAAAATAATTCTAATTATCCGATTCCGATTTAAATTTTACAGAAAATATAAATTTTATTCCGTAGTATATATGCTTATGTCCGATACCCAAATTGGGCAATTCCTTATGTTTTGATCAATCTGACCTTGTTCATTAAATAGATTGATTGTTAATTTATTTAACCCAAGCTTCAGGGGATAAATAGAAGTTAGAGCAATTTCTTGAAAATTAGAACCTTCTACCACGAAAGTATTGTCATGTTCCTCGTTAATTTCAACAGAGCCGTAGGTTGTTTTATCGGAACAGGTCTTGGATCTAAATTTCAATTCTACTGGCTTTTCATCATAAGAGTAGAGATAAAGAGAAGCGCTATTGTGAATCTTTCTCCTTTTACTCTGCCCCAGTTTATTCTCTAATATATCCCAACCATTACTAATGACAAAAGGGACGCTGTTATTTTTTTCCGCTGAATTGATCTTATAAATTATAAATTCGTCACCCTCGATTATTTCTAAGGAGGGGATATATTTATTTAGATGCTTTGATAGTTTCTTTTTTTCCTTATCATTTAATGAGCTCTTGTTTAGGTAAATATATCCTACATTTTTTTCAGCTAGGATATTGGTAATGTTATCCATGTAATAATTAGCCTCTCTTATGTCGCGATAGGTTTCTAATTTGGAATATTTTTCTTCATCAGATTTAAACAGTTCGTTTATTAATGGTAGTGTATTAAGGACTGTATAATTTCCTTCTTCATTTTCTATGATAAAATCTTCTAAAGAAATTAGAGGATGGTTGTCTATTTTTCTTTCTCCATTAATTTGAGCTTTTTGGAAATAATAGGAATAGTAAGTAGGAATACTAATTATCGCTTTATTAGGACCATCACTTGATAAATTAATTTCCTTTGTTTCTTTTAATTCTTCAATCACTTTATATTCTATATTCCCGAATGTTGCGCTCTGGTACTCATATTTGCCGTTTTTACTATAGTTGGTAACTTTAATCGTGATATCGCTTTCCCCAACGGGAATATTAGGAACTAATATTTTAATGGGAGTTATTTCTTCGAAAACAAAATAATTGCCAAGTAATTCATTTTTAAAGTAAAAGGAAACCGTTCTGAAACTGTCCTCGGGACTCTTAACCTGAAGGCTTAAAGAAAGATTTTTAGTTGTAGAGTATTGGTTATGAACCTTCAGTGACGCCTCTTTTTTAATTTGCCTGGTTTTATTTTCATTATTCAAATCTTCCCAGCCGTCTCCGATGGTAAGATAAAAAAAGTCGGCGGGTTGCTCCTTTCTTATTGTATAGGCGATTAAATAATCATCTTCATATTTTTTTTCTATGTCAAAATTATCTATAATGAAATTATTTAGTTTCTCAAAATCACCTGGTTTAATATAATCCTGTTTATCTCCCACGAACTCTTTTTGAATGATTATGTAGGGGATATCAAAATAGGAGAATATTTTATTGGCCAAGCCTGGATAATCTTGATTGATAATATCAGATGGAGTGTCCTTGCCTTTGGGAAGCGTATATAAGATTTCGGTTAAAACCGGCGTAGTTCTTTGTAAATCCCATTTGCCGGGTACTTTTCTTGCTGGGTCAAGGCCAGAGATGAGATTTTTCTGATAAATAGAGGCGTAATATTTAGCTTTAGCATCAGCGATATAGTTTGTTGAGGCTGGAATATCAGCAACCTTAAAATCACCTCGCGCTGCTTTAATTTGATCATAAAATGGCGAATAATCCAAGGAAGAAAAGGGGATCGGGATAGCAAGGTATTCCACAGAAATAAGCGAGATTACAATAGCTAAGATTAATACCTTACCCCCAACTCTTTTCTTAGATAAATGGTCAAAGAGAAATTTGAAGCCAAAAGCAATAGCAACGGCGAAGCAAAGGAGCGCAATTACCCAGAACCTTCCCACCGCTCTAATATTTTCAAAAAACGGGATATAATGATACAGAAGTAGATAGGGAAGGGGAATTTTCGGTTCGACTATTCCTGAATAATGAAGGAATGGTCCTAATGAAATAATAAAGAACCCTATGGCGGAAAGAATCCAAAAATATATTTCCTTTATTCTGGAGCGTTTCGCGTAAAAAATAGAAAATAAAAAGAGTATCAAAGCGGTCAATCCCAAATAATTTGAATAAGTAGTGGCATTGCCGGTAAAGGATTCTCGAAGCGGAGCAAAATATTCTGACCAAAAAGGATTGAATTCACTAGGTGTAATAATAGAAAGAATATCAGGAGAGTAATTTATTGTCTGTTCAATGCCGGGATTTAAATAGTTATCATCTGAAACTGAAACTTTAATTAGAGGAAGATAGAACCAAAGAACAATAAATATTCCCAGCACTAATCCTGCTAGGGTGTACCTTCTGAATAGTTTATTCCTAAGTATATGACGATTTTGAGACAGATAAAAGATAAGAAGGGGAACCAGAAAGATAATAAAATAAGCGGCAAAATGACTTTCGCCTGTAATAAGCAGAAGGAAAAATAGTCCTAAAATTAAAAAATTCTTAAGACATGGCTTTTTAATAAATTTAAAAAGATAGAGGATGGTAAAAGGAATCCATTCAATATGAGTAGCGCCTCGGAATCCCATTCCCCAAGCAATATGAGCTGAATTAAAACTGTAAATAAGGCCAGCAATAAAAGCAGAAGCCACGGTGCCAAAACCGCCTAATTTTAGATTATTAAATATATGTTTTACTAAGAGATAAACGCCAAAGCCTGAAGCCACAAAAGAGAAAAACCAAAAAAGGTTATAGCCAACAGGCTGTTTGAATATGAAATGAAAATAAGTATTAATTGTAATAGGATCCAGCCTTAAATGTGATAGAGTAAACCAAATGCTTTCTAAATATCCTAATTCTTTAAATCCTGCAAAGTTGTTATTGATAATAGCAATAGTTTGATATATATCACCTCCTCTTCCTACTATCTGCTTACTGAAATTAAAAAATAAGGGATAGGTGAAAATAATACTTAACCCAAAATATAAAAATAAAACCAAAAAATTGTTTTTGTATTTATTCAATATTTTCATAATATATTGTTTAAATCATACCAAAAACAAAGGAATTTATCAAATTTGGAATACTTATCGCCAATAATCCTTAAAGTAAAATTTGTTTAATACTTTTTTTTATGGTATATTCTCTTTTGGAAGATGATGATAATTTTTATAGCTAATGTCCTTAAATTTTTTAGAACTGTCAAAAAGCGATAAATCAAATAGAATAAAGAACGATAAATTTCTGGGTCTGGTGAATAAAAAAATACTATTAGCAGCTATTGGTGTTGCTTTTGCGTTCGTTTTTTGTTTGCTAATTATACATATTATCCAGCCAAACTTACTATTTATGCCTTTAGAAATAGGTCTTGTTATTCTGATTGATTTATACCTTGCTTACCAAGCATTATCTCAACCTAAGAACAAACAATTTTTTTTGTTTTGGGTTCTAATAGCACTGGCTACATTTGACATTAGCTATCTTCTTGCTAAATACCAATACAACTCTATTGCCGTAGCTTCAATCCACGCATATCCACTCGCTTTGCTTATTGGGTTAAGTTTTTGGTTGCATCCGATAAGCCTTCATTGGTTTAAAAAAATTTCTAAGGGGAATAAGGAGCGTGATAATCCAAAGCGAAATACTAACGGGGGAGAGGCTGAAACAGAACGAATAAAGCAGAAACGCTGGCAGGAAATCCAACAGAAATTACCCGCTCTCAGTAAAATTCCGCTATTGCGGACCTTTATTCGCTGGGGCTGCGGAAACGGGTGGATTAGACTTACCTTATTTTGTGTAATTATTGTAATTTTTGTTGCGATTCGACTCCCATATTTTAACGACTCTTTTTTTATTAGGCTGCATCCTGATAAAAATGTCAGTTACGTGCCTGCTGCTCAGGAAATGTATAATGCAAAAAATCCGTTCGTATTCCGAAATCCGGCCTATACCGGTGTGTTTGGAACAATGGAAGAACAGCAGTATAAGAGTTTTTGGAGAATGCCTATTTTAGAATGGACATTGGCGCCGTTTTTTGCGTTAGAAAATTACTTCTCGATTGAAGAAATTGTGCGAATCTATCTTACCTTAGCGGGAATATTCATACTACTGAACGTTTATATTCTGATAAAAAAAATTTTCTCGCCACTTGTTGCTCTTTCCGTCACATTTTTATTCTCTCTAACGCCGCTATTCAATCTGATAACTTGGATAACGACCTTAGATCTGCCGGCATTAGTTTTTTTACTGGTCGCGCTGAATCTTTATTTTCACCAACGAAAGGAACTTGCCTTTATAATGCTCGGTTTTGCATTAACGAGTAAGTTATCATTTATCGTTATCGGGCTGCCAATATTCTGTTTCCTTATTCTTTTCACGGAAAAAGAAAGAATTATCTATTGGATCAAATTATCCCTGCTTGCCTTTCTCCCCCTAGGACTGTTTAATGTTTTTTTACAGCAGACGCCGTCACAGCCGGATCGCATTACTAAAAACCTTTTGCTTTTCTTTTTGTATCTCATGTCTTTGGGAGTCGCATTTGTTATTACCAAGGGTCCTTTTACCCAACTGCTGAAGAAAATTCAAAAGATAAAATACCTATGGTATGTCAGTCTGGGAGTTATCGGAATTACTCTGGTAATTTTGCTTGCAATGGTTTTAGAAAAATATTTTTTATCGTTGAGTGACCAATTTCTCACGGATTCCAGACTTGTATTAATTTCAGACTTCTATACTGTCTTGCTTAGTCGGATTTCTTTTATGAGTATACCGACAGTTACATTACTTTTTATCGTTGCTTTGGTGTTGTGTTGGATGCTCCCCAGAAATAAACTAAAAATACTTTTTTCTTTTTTTCTTACTTCACTGGTTTTTCTTATCTTGGCTTCAAAGTCTATTCGATTTGCTTGGTACTACAACCATTTCTTTATTTTGACAATTTTTCTTTTTGTCGCCGGATTATTTTATCAGATCGAGAAACGGTTTTCCTCCCATCGCTACCTTAAGATATTGTTGATTGTCGGATTAGTGATTATTTCCTCTCTACATCTGAATCCGAACCCTTCTTATGTACTGGAAAGCAGATTAAGTAAAGAAAATATCCAGCGTTTCATTAAAATTGTTGATGAGAAAACTGATGTAAATGGCAAAATACTCAATTTTGCATCAATATATCGGATATTTTATTTTTATGCTAACCGGCCGATCGTTTCACTTGGATCCATAAAGAATCCTGGACAATTGCAGCAAATAAGAAATGATATTAAGGAACTTGGATTTTATGAAGCAATGCAAACTTATGATATCCACCTAATGATCGATACCAGTGGTCAGGATAATCTCATTTCCCTCGCTTATCTCTTTACAGAAGACACAAATCAAATTGCTACCGAAAGAACAGATTTGATTTTAGCAAAATTATATGATGATGTAGAGTATTACGATAACTCAGTGCAAGAGATATATAAGGAAATTGACCTTAGACAATACTTTAAAGAAATTGGTAAATTTGAAGACGTGGTGATTTATGAAATTATACCCGGTCCTGATAAGAGTTAACGCAACTTAAAAACGATAATCATCGGCGAAATAGTTCCTTTGTGATTTTATGGAAAAAAGTACATTTCGTTTTTATTAATCTTTCAGTTTCAACAGCAACGTTTATAAAAGATCTTGGCAAGTAAGAGAATAGATAGAAAAACAAATAGCGGTTAAAATATCCTTGATCGGCTAGATATTTCCTTGAATATGAATTCAATTCGGGCTTTTTTCGCTTTTTCAACGCGTCGTAGATCATTATCTTCAGTAATCGAGGGTCACGAGATAAAGCAGTTTCGTCCATATCCATAATGGATGTCGGTGAAAAGGAATCATAGTGATCATGGCCATATCTTACACGCTGTTGATAAAATTCCCTAGCTTTTTCCATAAAAAGCGCTTGTTTAATGGTTTTTGTTTCACCAACTGAATTTGGTGCCAATCTCCTTTTTACCAACACCTTATCAAGATTCATCATTTTCTTTTTTTTTGACAGGAGCAGCAAAAAAAGATCATAGTCATGCGAAAAAATTAATTTTTCTCGATACCGTATTCCTTCTTCATTGCGATACATTACGGTCGAGTGAAGGATACAGTTCCGCAATGGCAGTGTTTTCTCGATTGTTAACGAATCGCGGGGCGGCTTTGATTTCTTAAGAACATTCCCAGAACTGTTAAGGAATGTCGCTTCTGTTCCCAGAAGAAAAATATCGAGGTTGTTCTCTAAATATTCTATCTGTCGCTCTAATCTTTCCGGCAGCGCGGCATCATCTGCATCCAATATTGCAATATATTTCCCTTTTGACTGCTGCAGGGCGAAGTTTCTGGTTTTTGCAGGATAACTTCTTTCTTTATTAAATAGTAATTTAATCCGTGCATCCTTCTGCGCATAATCTGTTATTATCTTTCGAGAAGCGTCTGTAGAACAATCATCAACAATAAAAAACTCAAAATTATCAAATGTTTGAGTTAAAATACTTTGGATACTTTCATGAAGGTAGGGTTCGGCATTATATACGGCCATGATGACTGAAATGGTTGGCGAGTTCATTATTTACTTAAAATTATTAATGCTAAATTTTAAAACAAAATATTCATAATAGATTGTGTTAAGCCTTTTATGTTAATTAACCGAAACTCTTCTAATTCCGAAACTAGGAGATTCTTTATTATCCATCGTTAGATAAACCAGTTCCCAATTATTATTCACGCAAAATTCATATACCGCATCAATTACTCCATACCTTATCATTTGATTCCAATTTCCCATAATAAAATCGTGTCCTGTTATCATTCCACCGGGTTTAACCTTTCGACTATATTTTTCCAATTCGATTTTTGTTGTTTGGTAAGAATGTGATGTGTCAATATAAATCCAATCAAAATAATTGTCCTCAAAATTATTAAACATTTCTGTTGATAATCCAACTTTAATTTCCACTCTCCCTTTTTTTATTTCCTCTTTAAATTTGTTTTCTACCATTTTACGTAATTGTTGATGGTATCTTTTGCTTCCCCAGTTGTCAATTAAATATAACTTTTGGGGCATGGTAATATTTAGTATTTTTTCAGAAAATTCACCTTTGTCTACTCCAATTTCAGCTACAATCCCGTTTTTAGGAAGCAGGCGAAGCAATTGTTCTCTATTCAATAAGGCTTTTAGATTGACAAGATTCTTTTCACTTAGTTCATATTTGGGAATTTTTTTGTCATATTTTTCCCAATGTCGTTGCAATATTTTTTTCAAAAAGTAGATTGGGTTTATACAGGAAGCCCGGAATAATATTTTTTTTATAATCTTACTCATAATAAATAGGTATTATATTAATTAACGGTATGATCGTAAATAATTTTTTGGAATTCATTTTTGTTGTAATTATTTAATATTTGTTCGTAGACGCCCCGATTGTGAATAGCTTCTGCATATGATAGCTGTAATTCATTTTGTTTAAAATCATTTTTGAATTCATCAATCGAGAAAACAAGAAATCCATAGTCCATCAACGATTGCAACATGACATTTCTTTTATTTAGGTATACCTTGACGCCACTATTTAAAGCAAGGAGTATGTTCCCCATACCCATTTGCCTATAGCAATTATAAACAGCAGCCCTTACCTTACTAAAAAGCAATGCGTATTCATTAAAACTGACAAAATTTTCAATTAAAACAAATTTTGGATTATTAGAAATCCGATTTCTCAGTATTTTGGAATACTTATTTTTACCGGCATAACTGAATGGTAAAATAAATTTGTAATCAGTCATTGGAAATTGCTGCTCAATTATTCCCACTATATCAAAATGATTATTATAAGGACTCATGCTGTTTCCAAGTAATATTAAATCCTCTTTTTTCGAAATATCAATCGGGGGAGCATTTTCTAGCAAATCGAACGGAGATTGAACAAAATTTGGTAATTCACTCCAAAATGATTTTAATTGTTCATGTTCAAGTTTACTCAGACCTATGATAAAATCAATTTTTTTCATTGCTCGAAAAAACTCCATTTTATATAGCGAATGCCAGATCATTAAATGCTTTATTCCCTTTGCCTGTTTTTCAATTATCCTTCTTGTTTTTTCAAGCAAATCAAGTTCGCAATATTTTTTTGTCAAATCACTCTGATAGTATTCGATTCGTCTGTCATATAGCTCGTAACCAAAAAAACGCCAGGCAAGCTTAATATGCTGTGGTAATCTATTGGCAATTACGGATTTTATAGTATCTAAATTGTAAAAAACCACTAAATCAGAACTGGAACACAATTTTATAATTTTCCTTACGCTACTCCTTCCGCATTTAAAAAACAAAGCCTTGTCTTTATATATGCCGTCATACGAATTTTTGTCACCAATAAATATAATCTTGTTATTAAATAAAGGTCCGTCAAAAAAACTTGTTCCATAAATAAAATTTAGGTTAGAATGTATATGAGTTACCGTAACTACTTTATTATTTTTCATATTTGAATTCGAATCATCACAATAACTTACTCCGCATAAAATGAAGTTCTCCGCTTCAAGTGATTTTTAAACTTTGGATATAAGGTTAATAGTTATATTAATACAAGCAATAACTTACTAGAATGTTTTACTGCTTTAATTAACTTACTTTAAACATCATAAATAGGGAATTATCATTTTTTTCGTATTCAATAAAGCCATATTTTTTGTACAGATGAATTGCCGGACCGTTGTCTTTGTTTACCTCTAATCTAATCTCTCTGAATTTGTTTTGTTTGGCATACTGGATACAATCTTCGATTAGCCTCGAGGCAATACCTCTGCCGGAGTAGTCCTTAATAAGGCTTACGTTAGTAATATATCCTGTTTGGTTTTTAGGATCATTAAAGTAGGCTGCTACTAATCCTGCTAGAATGTTTTTAGACCATGCTTCAAATGTTACGGATTTACCATATAATTTTTTTGAATATTCCTGAACATCAACTTTTTCAGATAATGGTGGAATAAAATTATCGTCACATTCTTTTAGATGGGTATATATTTCTGCTTCAGTAGCAGTTTTTGATTTGTATTCTAAATTTGAGATGTCCATATTAATGTTGTAAAAAAATCTTTACATAAATTTTGAGCACCAAGTCAAAAAGCCAAGGCTAAAAATATTCTCTACTTTCCTTTTTCGCACACCAGAAATATGCTTGAGCATAAATCAGGATATTGTTTTCCTAATTGATAGCAGCCATCCAAGTATTCCTTAGAAATAATGTCGTTAGCTAATAATCTGTCCCATTGAAAATTAGCTAAGGCCTTGAAGAAAATTCCCGAGCGATGGACAACCTTTAATCCTGCAGTTTTAGCATCTTGTCCCAACTTGTCTAAGGTATAGGTAATTTTATGCCCATGCTTTGCTTCATCCGCTGTTATGGCGGTAGTATGACTAATTAGACCCATTTTTACCGCGATCTGTCGTGAAGGGGCATTAGCGTTTGGGCAAACCAAAAAGAATCTGCCCTGGTCCGATAACCATTCATCGTTAATTTTTTTTAATAATCCTATTCGGTCATCGATATGCTCAAGCACGTGCGTCAGAACAATATTATCGTATTTTGTGGGTAATTCGACAGTTTCAAATAGCGCGTTGATGAATTTTACTTTATCACCCAAGCGTTTTCTTGCCTCCACGATCGCTTCATCTGATGCTTCAACTGCGGTGATGTCCGTGAAGTAGGGGAGGAGCCTTTGGGTAAAATCTCCTTTAAAGCTGCCAAGCTCCAGCAGATTGCCTTTGACAAAAAAAGGAATAAAAGACTTCAGCATGTATGGGTGCATCACGTCAAAGTCAAATTTGTAAGAATATTTATGATTTTTTGTGTCTTTTATCTCTTTGTTGTAGTCTCGTTTTGTGCTCATATTAAAAAATGAATAATCTAATGGCTTGCTTAGCTTTTCAGAACAGCCAGGCCGAATCCGTAGCGCCCGAATTCATTGCCATTATATAACATATAGATTTTACTGTCACAATGAAAAACATGAGGATAGCAAAGCATGTCTGAATCCCAATCGTTTGTTGATACGTCAATTCCGGCATTATCATCATCTCTGATCCAATTATTTAAATCCTCTGAAAAAGCATACCCGATTCGATAACCCCGATCCCTGTTTTTTCTAAAATCAGTTGCTTGACGATAACAAAAAAACATGTGATATCTGTTATCAAACTTTATAACAGTTGGAAGGGCTTGGCACTCATCAGGGTTTAGTTTGTTGCTGATTATCCGCCGACCGTCTTTTTGCCAAGCAACGCCGTCTTTAGACGTTGCATGTCCGATTTTATAAACGCGTTCTGGAGTGGAATTCGTTTTAGAAATTATCCATTTTGTACCGTAAATATACCACATATGGTAGATGTTGCCGTAAATAGCGACGAAAGGATCTCCTACCAGAAAAGGTTCATACAAAGAAGAAGACAAGACCGGGCCCGCTCCGATTCTTTTAAAAGTCAAACCATTATCACTACTAATAGCTAAGCCGATTGAAGTTTCCACTGATACTGATACTCTTCTGCTCCATCCGCCAATGTATCCTAATACTTTGTCTTTGTCTCTTACGATATTTAATGGAAAAATTCCATGTTCATCGAAACAACCTAAATCGCCTAATTCAATAACGGTTTTAGAAGAGACATTGATTATATTTTCAAAATTTTTGTCAATATCAATAAACGAAATATGGCTTAAGTATTTTCCGTTTTTATCTTTTTGCCTGGTGGAAAAATAAATTCTAACAAAGTCATCAAAAACCAATGCCTGGGGGGATTGAGCGAATTCCATGCAATTATTCACTAATTTGTATTTCGTTGGATCAAATATTCTTCCTAATTTTTTCCAGTTCATAAAATTCTAAGGTTTATAACTTTCAAGTTTAGCTAATCCAAATCCATGTCGACCAACCTGGTTTCCAAGATAAAGCATATAAATACTGTTATCAATTTCAAAAACATGGGGGTAGGCGAGCATTTCAGAATCCCAGCCTTCCTCTGAAACATCCATACCCACCTTGGTATCATCTCTAATCCAATTTATCAGATCCTTAGAATAAGCGTAGCCAATGCGGTAACCTTTTTCTTTGCTTCTAAAGGATGTGCTGTAGCGATAACAAAAAAACATATGATACCTTTCTTGGTAAAAGAAAACATCCGGGCTGGCCTGAGCCTCATCTTCTTCCACCTTGCTATCAATTAAATCCTTATTAATTTTTATCCAATTTTTTCCGTCGGATGAAGTAGCCATTCGGATTTTATAAACAGGCTCTGCCCGGCCATCCGCCATAATCCATTTTCTGCCGGAGATATAATACAGATACCAAAGATCATTAAATTTTCTGATTTTTGGTCCGCTTAAAACAAATGGTTCTTCTGGACTATAAGATAGAATCGGGCCAGGACCAACTTTATTAAAAGTCGTTCCATTGTCCTGGCTTACGGCAAGGCCAATCGCGACATTAAAAGGAACTGATTCACACCTGGTCCAACCGCCGTAATAAGCAAGTATGTCGTTGCCATTTTTTATTACCGAAGTGGGATATGTACCGAATTCGTCGAACGTACCCGGCTCTCCTAATTTTAGAACTGGGTTTTTAGATATGTTTACAATTTCAGACAAATTCGATCTATTTAAATCTACATACCCAGCGTAGCTTACATATTGTCCATTTTCATCCGGTAGCGGTCGGCAGGAAAAATAAACTCTGATAAATTTATCAAATATTAAAACAGAGGGCGCTTGAGCAAATTCCTTCATCCACTCAATATCCCTTATTTCCAGAGGGTTAAAAATTCTTCCAAGCTTTTTCCATTTGAACATTTTATCTATTTTCCTTAAGCTTCTCCTTATATTAGGGAATATTGCTTATTTAAATAATCTTTTATTTCCTCCTTTGAATTAAACATCATAACATCAATTATTGATAAAAAAGGGACAAAGTCATTACCAAATTGTTTATATTTAAAATCATTTGTTTTAATGAAATGTAAATCTATGCCAACCTCTTTAAAATTTTCCTTGTCATAAAGCTCTAATCCGCCAATCGGATTAATATAAGTATCAGCCTTTCTGCTTTTACATAACGCGATAACTTTTTTTTCCGCCTTCAATTCATGCTCGATCGGGATAGTAGATGATATTACCAAAGGCGTTCTAATTTCCAAGTATTCTTTTACTTGATTTAATGAATTTAGAATGAATTTAAACAGATTGGTCTCTTCGAATATAATGACTTTTTCAATTATCGGATAAATGGAATTAAAATATGGCGATTTCTGGTAGGATCCCGTTATCCTATTCAACATTTTTTTTCTTTCCGAAGGCCAGGTATCAGCTAAATGTCTATCCTTTACCTCCAGATAATCGGAATCCTTTTTTAGGGGGAGGGTAATATACGCATCTTTTCCGTTGACTAAAATCCTATTTCTATTAATCCAGCCCTTTTTTGTATATTCAATATTGTCATAAAGCACAAATTCATCGGTGGCATTCATTAATTGAAAATACCCGATATAGGGAAAAAAATAAGGCTGCATAATTCCAAGCTTCATGGCGTATTCTATTATATTATTGGCTTTTGTATTAACTTGCGTGATTATCGAGAGAAGTACCTAAATATATTTCAGTTTGCGGGCTTACTGACCATTACCAAATCTTCTTTCTCATTAATTCCATAATAGTACGATTCTTCAGCACTAAAAAATTGATCATTTTTAAATACTCGTAGAATAAATCCAATTTTTTGTAAATCGTTAAAATAATGTTTTTCACTGAATATCCGAACGTGATCCTCTTGCCCATACAAGTAAGCTCTTTGGGCATTCGTGGTAATGTTTTTTATTTCAAAATGGTAATCAATTAATTTAGAATAAGGAGATTGTAAAATTGCCGTACCATTTTTTCTTAATACACGATGGATCTCTCGCAAAGCCTTTAAATAATCCGGGACATGTTCTAGAACGTGATTACAAATTACAAAATCAAAAGTCTCATCATTATAGGGGATTTGGGTAATATTAACTTTTTTTATACTTTCTTGCCTGGGATTAAAATCCGCTTTGACATATTCCAGCGGCTTTTGCTCACTAATTTTAACCGCTAAATTCCTTTCCGGAGCAAAGTGGAGTATTCTGGCATTTTTCATTTTATTCCATACCGCCAATTTGTCGAAGTACATAAAAAGATGCCTTTCCCGATCGTAGGATGTGCAATAAACGCAGCCAAAATCTCTTCTCCGGCCGCTCCCAACCATTACTAGCATTTTCACAAGCCTGGATGTCTTGGTAAATCCTCCCCGGTACTTGGTAAAGCGTCGGAACGTTCTCTGGCACACATAACATTTTCTTTTATTGCCCCCTCGGTAAAAAAAACGTTCAGCTGTTTTTATTAGAAGGCGAAACGCCTTTTTTATATATCTCATATTCGATAGTGGTATTTTGGGTAATTTCTTACTTTAGTGCTTTTGGATATGGCCACATATTTCCGTGACCTCCTTTTTTGATAAATCATGATACAGAGGTAAGCACAGTACTTCTTTTGCCACTCTTTCAGCGATCGGCAGGTTTTTGGTCGCAGCAGAAAGCAACTTCTTATACATTGGCAGTTGGCTGATCAAAGGATAAAAATATCGCCTGCTAAAAATATTATGCTTTTTTAATTCCTCATAGACATAATCCCTTGTTTTACCGTACTCTCGCGCATCAATTAAAATAGGGAAGTAGGGATAGTTATGGTGTACGCCATCAAGGTCATTAAGATAATGAATACCCTTGATGCCATATAATTTCTCCCGATAAATTTCGGCCACCGCCTTGCGTTTAGTGATATATTCATCGATATATTTTAGCTGTAATAATCCGTAGGCCGCCTGCACCTCGTTCATTTTGGCATTAATGCCCGGTTCAATTATTATTGTTTCATCGACAAATCCAAAATTTTTTAAGAAATCGATGCGATTTTTGATTTTTTTATCATGACAAACAATGGCGCCACCTTCAATAGTATTAAACGCTTTAGTAGCGTGAAAGCTAAGCACAGATAGATCGCCATAGTTTAAAATGGAATTTTCCTTAATTTTCACGCCAAAGGCATGAGCGGCATCATAGATCAGCTTTAGATTGTGAGTATCGGCTATTTCTTGCAGGCGATCAACCTGGCAAGGATAGCCATAAATATGTACCGGAAGAATGGCAGTGGTTTGAGCGGTAATTGCTGATTCCACCTTTTCCGGATCAAGGCCAAAATAATCCGGCTCGATGTCAGCAAAGACCGGTTTTATATTGTTCCACCACAAAGCATGGGTGGTGGCGACAAAACTAAAGGGCGTGGTAATAACTTCACCGGTAATGCGCAAAGTTTGGAGCGCCGTCATAAGCGCCAGTGTTCCATTAGCAAAAAGAGAAATGTACTTAACTCCTAAGTATTCCGCCAATTCTTTTTCAAACTGTTGATGAAAAGGGCCGTTATTCGTAATTGTTCTATTTTCCCAAATTTTTTTAAGATATTCGGTAAACTCTTCCAAAGGCGGCATAGCCGGTCTGGTAACATAAATAGGTTTCTTTCTTTTTTTACTTTCCATATTAAGAATATTAAATTGGAATAGTTCTTTTTAACTTATAAACTAATTAATTTTCCTTAGGAGAGTGGACTAAGAAATTAAACTCATTGCTTTTTTTCAAAAGTTCTTGATAATTTCCCGTATCAACCACCCGGCCATTTTTTATAATAAAAAGCGTATCGCAGTTTTTTACCGTGGTCAATCTATGAGCAACGATTATTATAGTTCGATCCTTCTTTAATCGTTCAATCGATTCAATAACGTATCTTTCCGTTCTGTTATCCAATGATGACGTGGCTTCATCCATGATTAAAACCTCGGGATTATGATATAAAGCGCGGGCTATGCCAATCCTCTGACGCTGGCCGCCGCTCAGCCGCATGCCTCGTTCACCCACCATTGTGTCTAGCCCGTCTGGTAATGATTCAATAAACTCCTCAAGCTGAGCCATTTTGGCTGCGCTCCATACTTTTTCTTCATTAATTTCATCTTTATCCAATCCAAACGCAATATTATTGCGAATAGTATTGTCAGAGAGAAAAATGAACTGGGGGATATAGCCGATATTTTTTTGCCAGCCGGGAAGATTATTCTTTATATCTTGTCCATCCACTTTTACCGTGCCTTTATCGCATTCCAATAGGCCAAGAATTAAATCCACAATGGTCGTTTTTCCCGATCCCGATGCCCCAACAAATCCCACGGCAGCCCCCCTTTTTATTGTTAATGATAAATCATGCAATACCATTTTAGAGCTTTCGGGATAAGAATAACTAATTTCTTCGAGCTCTATTCTATCATGAAGACCAATTTTTTGCTTATCAACAATAGAATTTTGTTGAGAGTTTTGATTCTGTGGACTCAAATTTATTAGGTCGTCATGGATTGGTCCAAGGGCGTATCCGTAATATCTCAAAAGATTATAGTTGCCAATCACCTTATCGAGCGAGGGCATAAGTTTAAATGTGGCTACGCCAAAGAGAGTGAGAACTGGGATAATGGACTCAACTCCTCTCCCTTGCCAGATAAGAACAAGAGCGATTAATAGCATACCGGTTACGGCCACAGTTTCAATAACCGGTTTAGAGCTAAGTCGAAATATTTCTTTATATGTTTCCGCTTTGGAGAAATTCTGAACCGATGATTGAAACCACTTAACAAACCAGGGCTGCCGGTTTTGTACCATTATTTCCTTAATTCCTCCCAAACCTTCGTTCACTCCCTGAATCATGACGGCTCGTTCCTCTTGCGATTGAGCTCCGTAAGAATGTATTCGAGCTCTTATCAGTCTAAGAAACATTCCGCTTGCTCCTCCAATTATGATTAACACAATCATTGTATTTAAAGGTTCAACAACTAGTAAAAAGATGACAATACTGATTATCATTATGGTGTCCATTATAATCGCTAAAATAGGCAACATAACATTATGCCCTAGCAGCGTCGTTTCGACCGTTATATTTCGAATCAGTCGGGCAGTATTATTCTTTAAGTGGAATACATACGGAGTGTTCATGTATCTTTCAAAAAGACGAGTAGCAATAGAACTGAATCGATTGTAAATGAAATGTGACTGAATGGAATAAAAAATAATCAAGTAAACATTCTTAAAAATAAAAATAGCGATTAGGAGAATTGATCCATAAATTAACATATCTCGAGAATTATCTATGCCGATGTTGGTTAATATTGAAGCCAGCCACGGAATATTCAAAAGCTTACTTGGGTCAGAAACAATTGAAATGAAGGTCAAAATCATCCCAATTCCTACCACTTCGAGAATTGCCGCCACGAACATGAGAAAAAAAAGCATAATCAACTTACCTTTATCACCGGGCAGTAGTATCTCGTTTAATTTTTTAAGTAATGTGAGCATGAGAGTTAAGTGTAATTAGGGAATTTCTTCTTAGAAATCCAGTTTTTGTTAAGATTTTTAAACTAAGCTAATGTTCTAATCCCTTGATTTTAATTTTAGCCAAAAATATGAAAAATTTCTTAAAAAGGATTCAGGCAAAAGGCAGAAGTACTTATAGAAGATGTGACGCTTTAACTCCATTCTAAGGCCATTTTTGGTCAGGAAATGGAGATAAGCCTTGCGCATAGCGTGATAATTTCTTCGATCCTTATTATACTCCCTAAACTCTTTTTGCTCTGAAACCTTGTCATGTATGAATTTACTTTGAATGGAAACAGCGCATTGGTAACCGCTTCGTTTTAGGTAAACCGCTTTTTCCAGGTCTTCAAAGGCAATAAAATAGTTTTTGTCCCAGGGTATGATATTT
The DNA here is from genome assembly GCA_002784945.1 of Candidatus Kerfeldbacteria bacterium CG_4_10_14_0_8_um_filter_42_10. GTDB lineage: Bacteria > Patescibacteriota > Patescibacteriia > UM-FILTER-42-10 > UM-FILTER-42-10 > UM-FILTER-42-10. The sequence goes on along the minus strand of PFMD01000002.1, from coordinate 47,472 downwards.
TGCAGTTCACTTCGATATATCATTGCTCCGGCGCAAATATCATCTACCGTAATGAATTCTTGGCTGGTAGTCTGAGGGTCTAAAAAAGGTCGCTTGGCGGTAATTGTTTTGCCTTTAAGATTTAAATATTGTCCGCCAGTAAACCAGAATTTAGCGTTCGTTTTGTACAGTGAAAATCCAATGGCACCAATTTTAGGATGAGTATCGAAATATTCCATAACAGGGATATCCCAATTTTTGCTGACATAAATATCGTCATCCAAGATCATTATAAAGGGCGTGTCAATATCGTGCGTAAGCAAATTTCTACCCGGGGAACAACCAATGTTTGTTTTGCCGTAAATAATTTCCACATTGTCTAAAGATTCCAATTGTTGGAGGTAAGACGTTATTTCACCGTCAAGGTAGCCTTGATTTAACAGTTTGATTTTAATGGGAGTGACGGTGTTTGCCAACAAATCGGCGATAGTTTTTTTTAATTGTTTTATTTTTCTGAAATGCAGAATGCAAACAGTGATTTTGTATTTACTGAGCATTTTGTTTACTGAAAAATATTTCAAAGGCATTTTGTTTATTCAATAAACGGGGATCGTTACAGAAATCGTTTATCGACATTTGTTCTACGGTTGTTTCACCCATTATCCTTCTCTGGAAATTGTCATGGGCAACCAAATACAGTATTTCAAATCCGTATGCCCGTAGATCCTTCAAAATGGCCTTGCTTTTATCCGGTCCAATGAGATTACAATGTAATTCAATAAATAGACTAATATTCGGATTTTTCTCTAATGTTTCACGCATTCCTCTGAGGGCGTTATATTCGTAACCTTCAATATCCATTCGAATAAAATTGATCTCGCCTTTGCCTTTAAGAAATTCGTCCACAGTCTCCGTTTTTATCATTACTTTTTTATATTCACCATCCTTCGGTTCGATCATAGAATGCAGGTTTGAATTTTCCGTGACGTAAAACGGAAAATTGCCGGCTTGGTCCGATATGGCAATATTAAACAACTGAACGTTATTTAGCTTGTTTATTTCGACATTTCTTTTTAGCAATGCAAAATTAGCAGGTTCTGGTTCAATGGCGTAAATTTTTCCTTGAGGCCCGATTAAGTTTGTTTCGATCAGTACGTAGTAACCGATATTCGCGCCCAATTCAAAAATAACTTGTCCGGGTTTGATTATTTTTTCTAGAATTTTTGTTGCTTCTGATTCCCGTTCTCCGTCCAGCGCCAATTGTTTGAAGATGCTATGTTCCTTAAGATCTGCTCCTTTCCGAGAGGTGGAAAGAATCATCTTATTCCCTTTAATGATTTTGATAATCTCGTTGTTCTTAGCGGCTAACTTTATAATTTGCCACCGAATATTTCTAACTATTAGATAAAGCAGGAGTTTAAAAATTTTCATATTTCATTACCAATAATATTTTTTATTATTTTTGTAAAATTCAATCATTTTTTTCACCCCTTCTGCTAAAGGAGTATATACTCGATAACCAGTAAACGACCGAACTTTTTTAAGATCAGGTACGTAATCGCCAGTTTCATTTTTCTCAAAATCCTTCGGCCAGGGAATATGGGCGTAACTTCCTCTTCGCACCGCTTTAAAAACCTTTTTTACCATCTCATTAAAGGTATTAGTTTCAGTTGTTCCCACGTTAAATATTTCGCCTCGATTCGCGTTTTTATCAGTAATTAGTAGCAGAAGAATGTTCACTAAATCGTCAATAAACAGGTAATTCCTTTTTTGCTTGCCACTTCCGAAAATTTTCACCTGTTCGCCATCCATTAATTCCTTCATTATCCAGCCGACGATCGCACCGCTTTTCATGTTATTAATTTGCTGTCTGGGTCCATAAGGATTGGGAATTCTGGCGATTACCGTGTTGAGGCCGTGAATTTTATGATAAAGAACATGATACTTCTCTGCCACTAATTTGTGCGCCGCATAAATGGAAACAGGATTAGTGGGATGATTCTCCGAAACAATAGGCGTGGTTACCTTGCCGTAAACCAAACGGGAAGAAGTGAACAAAATTTTGGCTTTCGGGCAGTTTTTTCTCACCGCCTCTAGTATATTCAGCTGACCGTGGCAGTTCGTTTCTAGATCCAATACGGGGTTTCTAATCGAATCCAAATATGAAACTTGAGCAGCGCAGTTAAAAATGTAGTCCTTACCCTTCATGATGCGACCGACCGAAGAAAAATTAGTAATGTTTCCTATAATGATTTTAACTTTTTTTTCAATCCCTTTAAGATTATGAATCTTTTTTTTACTATGCGAAAAAATTGTAACTCTCGCTCCTAGCCCTACTAAAGCGTGAGCGATATTTGAACCGATAAATCCCAGGCCGCCTATGACCAGTGCTTTCTTATTGCTAAATAGTCTTTTTAATTCCTTGCCGTTTTTCATAAAATCTAAACAAATTCATTATTGCTCGTATAATTTCAGATATTCCAAAGATATATTTTTCCAATCATATCGTTTAGTTGTTTCCCGCGATGCTTGGGCCATCTTAGCCCGCATATCGTCGTCATTCAATAAATTTGCCAAATGATCCGACAAGCCGCGAAGATCGCAATCTTTGCCTTGATTATCCACATCATAAAGGTAGCCATTCACTCCGTTTTTTACCAATTCATCGTTTCCGGAAACTTTAGTCACAATTGCCGGAAGACCGCAAGCCATCGCTTCAAGCAAGGCGCAGGGCATTCCCTCGGATAAGGAAGGCATTACGAAAATATCCGCCTGCTGGTATTCTTCATGCAAATTTGAATAGTCGACCAAACCCCTAAATTCAATATATTGGCTTAGGCCGCCGGAGTTGATAATTTTTTCAAGTTCAGTTTTGTATTCGCCGATCCCGACTATTCTGAACTTGAACTTCCGCTTCGATTTTTCAAGAACTTGCGGCAAGGCTTGAATAACGAACTGAAACCCTTTTCTTTTTATTAATCTCCCCACCCCTAAAATAATTAATTCGTCTGATGGTGATTTGGGTAAAGCTGGCTGAAAACGGGTTGTGTCAACGCCATTTGGTATTAAAACAATATTAGACTTGTGGTCCACCATTTTAGCGAGCGCTAATAGACGATCAGAGCAAGCAATGACCGCTTGGGATTGGCGAAAGATTAGCTTTATTAATGGTTTAAGAAAAGGATACAAATACTTAAAACGGGAAGGGTTTGCTCCGGGAACGTCGGAACCTCCTAAATAAACAAAGTAGGGGATACCTCTTTGAAATCTGGTTACCAGCCAGGCTACCAAGCCGGATGGTACGGCAAAATATGACTGGATTAGGTCTGGTTTTATTTTTTTTATGAAAATCGAAGAAAACCAGATGGCCGAAACAGTAAATGTAGCCAGTTCCCACCATGAACAAAAATCCTTATATCTTCGGACAGCGGGAATGCGATGGATATAAATGCCATTTTCTTTTGTTTCACGGGGTAAATCTTGGTATTTTGAGGTGACGAGATGTACTTCGTGACCCAGCCTGACAAAATATTCAGCAGTATATTTATTAACGGTTGAGCCGCCACCCCCAATCGGAGGATACTCGTTATTGATCAGTAAAATTCTCATTCTTTCGTCCAGAAGGGATTACCAAAGGAATTAATTTTTATAAAATCACGCAGTTAATTTTTTATCTTTTGAATCATTTACCACTATCTTCTCGATGTTATAAACAGTAAGGCGATTTCCTTTATAGTAGTTTTTTATGGCGATATCGGCCAATAATCCCGAAATAAACAGTTGGATTCCAGCCAAAATCAAAAAGATAGAAACTAACGGCCAAATGCTGCGTTGCAGTGAAATCAATTTTAGAATTCGGGCAACTGCTAAATACAATCCCAGAACCGTGCCGAGCAGTCCGAAAAGAATTCCGACTCCGCCGAATAAATGTAAAGGGCGATTAGAATACTTTCTCCAAAACCATACAGACAGCATATCAATGAAACCTTTTAATATTCTTTTCCAGTTGTACTTTGTTTTTCCTTTCATCCTGGGTAAATGATCTACTCTCACCTCAGCTACTTTGAATCCCTTCCAGATTAGAATAGCCGGTATGAACCGATGTATTTCACCAAAAAGATCTAACCCGTTAAAGCATTCTTTCTTAAATGCTTTTAAGGTGCAGCCGGAATCATGAATGTGGTCATTAATCAATATTTTTCTTAAAGCGTTCGCTCCCCGTGATACGAATTTTTTTAAAAAGGAATCTTTTCTTTTATGCCGCCATCCGGAAACTACATCCCAGCCCTCTTTCATTTTAGAAATAAGCTTGGGAATTTCATAAGGGGGATTCTGGCCATCGCTATCTAAGGTGATCAATATTTCACCGCATGCCTGCTTGATCCCGGCATCTAAGCCGGCGGTTTGACCGTAATTGCCCCGAAACTTAATTATTTTAAGAGGAGTAAGCGATTGCATTGTTTCAAAGGTGGCATCTTTGGATCCGTCATCAATAAAAATAATTTCATAAGGCTCGTTCTGAGCGTTCATCACGGAGACAATATCCTGATGCAGCTTTTCAATTGATTCCGCTTCATTGTAAGCCGGAACAATAATTGAATATTTAGGTTTTATTTCATTAGTCATTATTTTTTTAGATTATTTAAATACCACTTAACAAATTTTTCCATTCCCTCTTCTATTTTCGTTTTAGGCGCAAATCCCAAAAGCTCTTGCGCCTTAGAAATATCGGCATAGGTAATGGGAACGTCGCCGGGCTGTTCGGGCAGCACTTTTATTTTAGCCTTTTTATCTAAAAGATTTTCGATAACACTAATAAAATAGCTTAATTCCACCGTTTGAGAATTTCCTAAATTAATAATTTCGAATTTGAAATTTTTCTCCAAGGCTAACAAAATTCCCTGAATAATATCATCAATGTAGGTATAATCGCGCCTGGTGGTTCCATCGCCATAGCGAATAAGTTCCTGGCCTTGATAGATCCAGTCGGTAAAACGGTAGGGAACCATATCGGGCCTTCCCTGAGGACCGTAAACCGTAAAAAATCTCAAACAGGTTATATTCAGATTAGTGAGATGACTGTAGGTATAGCAAAAAAGCTCGCAGGCTTTTTTAGAAGCCGCATAAGGAGAAACGGGATAATCAACATTGTCATTCTCCGTAAAGGGAATTTTTTTGTTTTCCCCATATACGGAAGATGATGATCCGAAAATGAAATTTTTTATTCCGTATTTTTTCGAAAGCTCTAATAAGTTTACCGTACCTTGAACGTTTGCTTCTTGATACAGCAAGGGCTGTTCAATGGAAGGTCGCACCCCAGCTCGCGCCGCCAGATGGACGATTTTATCAATTTTATGTTTTTTAAATACTTCCTCTAATGAAATTTTATTGGTAACATCAACTACATAAAGAAGAAAATTACTCTTGTCCAAAAAGGGCTTGATGTTTTCTATTTTTCGAAGAGGCGAGTAATAATTATTGAAATTATCAAGGCAAATTACCAGATCGCCGCGTTCCACCAGTTTTTTGCAAATATGGGATCCAATAAAACCCGCGCCGCCCGTAACTAAAATTGTGGTCATTTTTCTAAAATTATAGAGGAGATATTTAAACTCAATTTGGTGATAATTATAACAAACAGGACTAAACTTGTAAAGTTAAATAAAATATTATAGTATAGAATTGAATTTAGAAAATTCTAGTATTTTTAGACAATTAACCATTTAAAAACCATGAAGGGAATCATTCTCGCCGGAGGGACAGGCTCGCGTTTGTCCCCGTTAACTAAAGTTACTAACAAACATCTATTGCCGGTTTACAATAAACCTATGATTTATTATCCGCTACAGTCTTTGCAACTGGCTGGTATTGATCAAATTTTGATTGTATCAGGAAAGGGGCACGCCGGACACTTTTTGGAATTATTGGGGGATGGTAGAGAATTGGGTGTTCACCTGTCTTATGCGGTGCAGGAAGAACCCGGAGGGATTGCTCAGGCCTTGAATCTAGCTGAGGATTTTGCGGATGAAGGCCCCGTAGCGGTAGTTCTTGGTGACAATATATTTGACCACAACTTGAGTTCAGCTGTTCATGATTTTACAAAACAGGAAAAAGGAGCGAAGATTTTCTTAAAGAAAGTGGATCATCCGGAACAATACGGTATTGCTTTTATTAAAAATGAAAAAATTGAAAAAATAGTTGAAAAGCCAAAGAACTCAGCCAGTAATCTGGCAGTGATTGGAGTGTATTTCTATGACGCTCAAGTATTTAAAGTAATAAAGAATCTAAAGCCGTCATCAAGGGGAGAATTGGAAATTACCGACGTCAACAACTTTTACCTTCAGCAAGACATACTTACCTACGAGATTATGAAGGGATGGTGGGGAGACGCAGGAGAATCAATAGACACTCTTTTTGAGACCGCACGAATTCTTTATAATAAGGTAAACCAAAAATAATGGAAATTATTAAGGGTGTAAAAATAAAAAAATTAGCGGTCCATCAGGATATTCCTGACCGAAAAGACAGTAAGGAAAAACCCGGCTTTTTAATGGAAGTGCTCCGCGATGATGAAGGATTGCTAAAAAAATTTGGACAAACGACTTTTACCGTTGCGTACCAGGATGCCATCAAAGCATTTCACTACCATAAAAAACAGGACGATCTTTGGTTTGTCGCAACCGGCCAAGCCATGGTCGTTTTGTATGATCTGAGGGAGAATTCCTCTACTAAAGGAGAAGCCCAAGTAGTTTATGCCGGCCAGGATGACTATAAACTGATTGTAATTCCCGCCGGGGTGGCGCATGGCTACAAGGTCATTTCTAAGGAACCGGTCTTGCTTTTTTACCACACCACGGAAAGCTATAACGTAAATGATCCAGACGAAGAAAGATTGTCTTTTGATGATCCTAAAATAGGTTTTGACTGGAATAGAAATTAGCTTCTTGGGTTGGTAGCTTATTAGCTTTTTAGTTGAGCTATCCGTAATCTAAGCCTAATAAGCTAAAAAGCTAAGAAGCTAAGAAGCTACAAAGCTACTAATCTGAATGAAAAAAACTTGGCAAACCATATCGTCCAGAACTTTTTTAAAAACTCCTTGGGTTGAATACAAGCACGATCGTTTTTATCTTCCTTCCCAGAAAGTAGGAGACTATTACTATACCAGCAGCAAAGGCTCGGTTTTGATTATTCCTGTGCTTGAAAGCAAAAAAGTGGTGTTAGTGAAGCAGTATCGCTACTTAGCGAAAAAACCCAGCATTGAATTTCCGATGGGTGGAATTAAAAGAGGTCAAACTCCACTTTCTGCCGCCAAGGCCGAACTAGAAGAAGAGGCAGGATATCGCGCCAAGAAATTTAAAAAACTGGGTTGGTTTAACCCATTTAATGGTTGTACTAATGAGGTCTGTCATGTTTTTTTGGCAAAGGGTCTGTTAAAAACAAAGCAGCGATTAGACGAGACAGAACAGATAGAAGCTGTAGAATATCCGATTACTGAAGTGGCTAAGTTAATCAAGTCGAATAAAATCTGGGACGGGCAGTCTATTGCCGCTTGGGTTTTTGCCCAAAAGCATATATAATGAGATTGTTGAATATTTCAACAATCTCACCCCGAATGAAATGAGGGGTCGCTAAGCTTAGTCAAATTAGATCCTTCGCTTCACTCAGGATGAGAGCATTTCATAATTATTCAATGCTCTCATAATATAAAAGTTATGAAGATACTAGTATCAGGGTCACTGGCCTACGATAGAATAATGGATTTTCCTGGCTATTTCAAGGATCATATTTTGCCAGAGAAGGTGCATCTTTTGAACGTGAGCTTTGAAATAGGAGTATTGAAGGAAAACTTTGGCGGAACGGCCGGCAACATTGCTTATAATCTTAAATTACTTAAGGAAGACCCCACGATTATCGGCAGCGCCGGCAAGGATTTTAACCACTATCGTGGGTGGCTAAAGGAAAATGGAATTTCCCAAAAAGGAATCAGCATAACCAATGACGAACTAACTGCCTGTGCTTATGTAATAACAGACCGTGCTAATAACCAGATAACCGCTTTTCACAAAGGAGCCATGGCCCTAGAGTCCTCGATTAACTTCGGAGAATACAAAAATCTGAATCCTAGGAATTCGTTGGCGGTAATCGCTCCGGGAAATAAGTTTGAAATGGTCGATCTCGGTCGTCTCTATAAGAATAAGGGAATTCCTTACATATTTGACCCGGGACAGCAGATTCCAGTTTTAACTAACCGTGACCTGAGGTTTTTGCTTAAAGGCGCCAAAGTTTTTGTGGTTAATGATTATGAGTTTTCCCTGATATCCAAACGTCTTTCGCTGCCATTAACCGACATAAAAAGATTAGCGGAAATTGTAATTGTCACAAAGGGAGAAAAAGGAGCGCAGGTGGCAACTTCGGAAGATAGCTTTGCCGTAAAAGCGGTAAAACCCCGTAAGATAGTGGATCCGACCGGTGCTGGCGATGCTTTTCGGGCGGGATTAATAAAAGGATTGGCGAACGGCTATCCGTTAAAAAAGACGGTGCAATTGGCAACACTGGTGGCGACATATCCTATTGAGCATTATGGGACGCAAGAGCATTCTTTTTCGCTTCCAGAAATTAAAAGTAGGTTCCTTAAAATATTTGACTCTAAATTAAACTAATCATTAACTTATTCAGGATGAAAAAGGTCCTAAAAGATCATCATATCAGAACGCTGATAATTGTGTTGGGAATTGCCATACTGGCCTTTTTGATGTTTGGTGTTATTGCGGTCAAGCTTAACGTATTATAAAAACAGATCCACAAGCTAAAAACTGATATTTTTAGCGTAGTTGGATTTAGAAAACCTTGGCAGGGATTTTATTATTAAATATTAAGTATTAAGTATGAAACGAAAAACAGAATTCGATATCAAAAGCATAAGATTAGCCAATCAAGGAAAAAGCCGAATCGAGTGGGCCGAGAAGCAAATGGATGTGCTTAGGCTTATTAAGCAGCGTTTTGAAAAAGAAAAACCTTTAAAGGACATTAGAATATCCGCCTGCTTGCACGTTACCACGGAAACGGCCAATTTAATGAATACTCTGAAAGCGGGAGGGGCTCAAGTAGTACTTTGCGCTTCTAACCCTCTTTCTACCCAAGATGATACCGCTGCCTCAATTGTCCGGGATTTTAAAATACCGGTGTTTGCAGTTTGCGGAGAAGATCGTAAGACTTATTATCAGCATCTTAAGGCGGCTCTGGATCATAAACCCCAGATCACCATGGATGACGGAGCTGATTTAGTATCAGAGCTGCATTCCAAACGAAAAAAACAGGCCAAAGACATACTAGGTTCCTCGGAAGAAACAACTACCGGCGTAATCAGGCTTCGGAGCATGGAAAAGAAGGGCATCTTGAAGTTTCCGGTCATTGCCGTGAACGATGCCCAAACCAAGCACTTATTCGATAATTATTATGGAACCGGTCAAAGCACCATCGATGGGATTTTACGGGCGACTAACCTTCTTTTTGCCGGAAAAACAGTGGTGGTGGCCGGATACGGCAACTGTGGCAAAGGCGTAGCTTTGCGCTCCAAGGCCTTGGGCGCGCATGTTATTGTAACGGAAGTAGAACCGATTAGAGCATTACAGGCGGCTATGGACGGTTATGAAGTAACCACTATGGAAAAAGCCGCTCCCCGAGGAGACATTTTTATTACTCTGACCGGGGATATCAGCGTGGTAAGAAAAGAACATTTCTTAAAAATGAAAGATGGGGCGGTCGTTTGTAACTCGGGGCACTTTGATGTGGAAATAGACATTAAGGATCTTACTAAAATGTCTAAGACTAAGGAAATTCCCCGAACATTTGTGGAAGCTTATCAGTTGAAAAGCGGAAAGAAAGTAAATCTTTTAGGAGAAGGAAGGCTTATTAACTTAGCGGCCGCGGAAGGGCATCCCGCTTCAGTGATGGATATGAGTTTTGCCAATCAGGCGCTGGCGGCGGAATACATTGTTAAAAATAATAATAAATTAGCAAAGAAGGTTTACGTAGTTCCCGAAGAAATAGACGTGGAAATAGCCCGCTTGAAACTAAAAACCATGGGGATAATTTATGATAAATTAACCCCCAAACAAGAAAAATACCTGGCTTCCTGGAAATTGGGAACGTAATGAATTTAGCTTGTAGCTTTTTAGCTTCTTAGGAATTCTAATAAGCTACTTCCTACAAGCTAATAAGCTAATAAGCTAAAAAGCTAAAAAATGAAAATCCTAGTAACAGGGGGCGCGGGTTTTATCGGCTCCAATTTTGTCCATTACTGGCTAAAAAATCATTCCGATGACCAAATAGTGAATCTGGACAAATTAACCTATTGCGGTAATCTAGAAAATTTAAAGGAAGTTGAATCTAATAAAAGCTATCTATTTATCAAAGGCGATATCTGTGATGGAGAATTGCTTAATGGCGCAATGAAAGGGATTGATAAAGTAGTGCACTTTGCGGCGGAGAGCCACGTTGACCGCTCTATTATGGAACCGGCCACTTTTATTGAAACTAATGTGATCGGGACGCAGATGCTCTTGGAGGCGGCGTTGAAGAATAAAGTAAAGCATTTCCACCACATCTCAACGGATGAAGTGTTTGGCGCCCTAAAACTGGATGATCCGGCCAAATTCAATGAGAATACCCGTTATGACCCCAGAAGCCCTTATTCTGCTTCTAAAGCGGCCTCAGACCACTTAGTGCGAGCCTATTACGTTACGTATGGCCTACCGGTAACCATTACCAATACCTCCAACAACTACGGGCCTTATCAGTATCCCGAAAAGCTTCTCCCCCTCGCAATTACTAATTTAATAGAGGGCAAGAAGGTTCCCATTTACGGTGATGGAAAATATGTCCGGGACTGGCTTTATGTGGAGGATCACTGCCGAGCGATCGACTTGGTTTTAACAAAAGGAAAAGTAGGGGAGACCTACTGTATTGGGGGTCTTGAAGACGATGTTAATAATCTGGAGCTGATTAAAAAAGTGCTGAAGATAATGGGTAAGGATGAGTCGGTATTGGAATACGTTAAAGACCGTCCCGGCCATGACCGGCGTTATGCGGTAGATTGGAGTAAAGCAAAAAACGAGCTGGGTTATCAGCCAGAATGTGATTTGGATACCTATTTGGAAAAAACAATCCAGTGGTATCAAAAAAATGAAAGCTGGTGGAAGCGGATAAAGTCAGGCGAGTACCAAAAGTACTACAAGCAACAATACGGAAAAAATTAATAATACTGGCGATTCTGAAATTTACAAAAAATTCTAAATCCGAATATCGTTCGACTGAGTTCACGACGAAGTCTAAATCCTAAACAAATTCCAAATTACAAATCCTAAATTTCAAACCTTGTTTCCAAACAGTTATTTATAATTTGAAACATTCGAATTTTCCGCCCTAGGCGGATCTGCCTCTGGCATGAAGATATTGTTTCGGATTTAGTGTTTAGTGCGTCGAATTTGTGCTTCTCTAGATGAAAAATTTTACTTAATAGAATTATAATTATTATCATGAAATGTCTCATCCTAGGGGCAAAGGGGATGCTTGGAACAGAGCTTTCTTTTGTTTTCAGAGATTATCATCCGACGCTATGGGATCAAGCGGATCTTGATCTTACCATTGAAAGTGACGTGGAAAAAAAAATTGGAAAGCTTAAACCTCAGCTGATTATTAATTCCGCCGCTTACACTAATGTTGATGAAGCGGAATCTAATCAGGAACTGGCCGAAAAGGTCAACGGAGAGGCCGTTGGTTATTTAGCGCGGGTAGCGCAAGAATTAAATGCTGTGTTAATTCACTATTCCACTGACTACGTGTTTGAGGGAAAAAAAGAGAAAGGGTACCAAGAAGATGATCAGACCGATCCAATCAATGCCTATGGCCGATCGAAATTAATTGGTGAAAAAGCCATTCAAAATTATTGTAAAAATTACTATTTAATCAGAACGTCTTGGCTTTATGGCAGAAGCGGTAATAATTTTGTGGAAACAATGATCCGGCTAGGCAAAGAGAAAAAGGAAGTGAAGGTGGTAAATGATCAGTTCGGAAAACCCACCTATGCTGTTGATTTAGCCCGAAGAACATTGAATTTAGTGGAAAACAAAAAAGAATACGGCATCTACCATATTACTAATGAAGGCGTAACCTCTTGGTCTGGTTTCGCCGAAGAGATATTTAAACAATTTGGTCTTGCTGTCAAAGTTATCCCCGTTGCTACTTCAGAATTTCCCCGCCCGGCCAAAAGACCAAAGTTTTCCAGCTTAATCAATACAAAATTGACTCCTTCACGACACTGGAAGGAAGCGTTAGCGGATTATTTAGCAAAGCGTTAAATTTTCATCTTAGCTCAAGCTGATAAAGCCTGGCAGGGTCATCGCTAATACCATTTAGAATAATTCTGGCTTGCTTAAAGTCAATCGCAAAATTGCTGTTAGGACAACTAACTAGATCGATAATATTTCTTTTATCACGGCCATCTAATTCGATGGCTTTTATCGTACCGGATTGATAGAGGACGATCCATTCCGAATCATAGTTCCAAACAGCATTCTCAATTTTTTCACTTGATCGAATAAGCAATTCCTGCTCTTCTGTTTCCGTATCCAACACCCATATTTCAAATTCATTGTAAAGAAGAAGCTTCTTTTGGTCCGCCGACCAGTTGAATCCCATCACATTCTGATCTAGTTGCTTTAAATTGAGCGATAGTTCTCCTTGAATTTCGATAAGAAATAAATGATGATTATTGTCTAAGAACGTTAAAAAATTATTGGGGCCGTTATCTAGGAAATAGTTTTCTTTGCAAGCTACGGTCAATAGTTCCTGAATTTCAAATTTGCCGTTTAGATTCGCCTTTTTGGCCAGACATTTTTCATTAGCATGATGAATATAGTAAAGATTTTTAGAGGTGACGGTAAAATCCTGGATCGAATCGTCAATTAATAAACGAGAGGAATTTCTGCTTAAATCCATTTCGTATAATTTTCCGTTGCTCAGCCCGTAAATAATATTATTTTCGATGGGAGCTTTAATCTTAGAAAAATCCAAATTACTAATTTCACTTAGCGGTAATGGCAACTGGTTGGATTTTAGAAAAACAATTTGATATTCATTCTTATCATCTTGCTTATTATGAAGAAAAAGGTAGTTCTGATTCTCGGAAAACGAAATTGAATAGCCTGCGGCTTTAGCCAACGGCAGTCTGGCAATTTCATGAGAATCACTCAATCTTTTAACCACTAAAACAAGCCTTTCTTTTTCATTTTTAGCCAAATAGGCGATCAAGGAATAATCTGGCGAAACTTTGAATTGACTGACATTTTCTTCCGATAGCAAGGCGGGAGTATTCTTCTTAAATAAAGTTATCCTATTAGTGAGGGTTGCTTGGTTAGGAAAAACCGGGAGTTCTTTTTCCCAAGCATAATAGCCGTCTTTTTCTATAGCAATCTGATATTCTTGCGGCGGAAGATTCTTAACTACGGCCTGTGTTTTTTTCTTGACCAGTTTACCGTTCAAGACAATAGAGGCATCGCGCGGATTGGAATCGATGTTGAGGACACCCGTTTTGACTATTTGATTTTTTTTAAAGTCGTAACGGTATCCCTTGGTATATAAAATCAATATAGGCGCTATTATAACAAATATAGCAATAACGGAATAAGCGTAGATTCGGCGGTATTTTAGTTCCATTTTGACCAGATTCTAATTAGTGCTAATATATAGACATTAAGTAATCATGACCATAGCCATTGTAACATATTTTTAGTAATCGTAATTTTTTTATGGAAAAATTTGTAATAAAAGGCGGCAAGAAATTGAGAGGGGAGATTAACGTCTTAGGCGCAAAAAATGCGGCCACTCCCATTCTTTCGGCGGCAATGATCGCGAAAACGCCTTCGCTAATCAGAAATGTCCCTGATATTGGTGATGTCAGAAAAATACTAAAAATATTTCAGAATGCCGGAGCGAAAATTGAATGGCCGGAAGCAGGCGTAGTGAAAATTGAACCCGGCCTACTTGACCCTACCAAAATTGACAATGACCTGGTGTGCAAAATGAGATCTTCCAGTTATCTTTTAGGAACGATGGCTATTCAAATGGGGGAATTGACCATTCCGTTTCCGGGAGGCTGTCGCTTGGGCGCCCGGCCGATGGATTCTCATTTTCTGGCTTTGCAGGAGTTAGGGGTGAAGATTACTAAAAAGGGAGATTACTATCACGTTAATGCCAAGAATTTGCATGGCGCGGAGATAGTGATGAGCGAGATGAGTGTTTCCGGAACGGCTAATGCCATTTTAGCCGCTGCTCAAATTAAAGACGAGGTGCGAATTTATAATGCGGCGTCGGAACATTACATTCAGGACCTTTGCTGGTTCTTAGAGAAGGCGGGAGTTGAAATAACTGGCATCGGCACTCACGAATTGATTATCAAAGGAGGCGGGCAGCTGTCCGGGGTAGATTACACGGTAATTCCCGATCCGATTGAAACGGGAACATTTGTCGCCCTAGGGGCCGCTACTAAATCCGAAATAACAATCAGGAATGTCGCCATCGATTTTCTACGATTGGAATTTCAGAAATTCAAGGAATCCAATGTTCAGTACAGTGTAAAGAATAAGAGAATTTCTGCTAATGGTAAATACCATCTATACGACCTAGTAATTAAGCCGGCGCCCTTGAAAGCGGTGAAAAAAGTGAACACCATGCCTTATCCGGGGTTCACCTCTGATTTATTGCCTCCCTTTGCGGTAATGCTTACCCAGGCCGAAGGCACTTCTTTGGTTCATGAATGGATGTACGAAGGACGGCAGAAATACTTGGAAGAATTGATAAAAATGGGTGCGAATGTTACTATTTGTGACCCGCATCGGGCGGTTATTGTTGGCCCCACGCCACTTTTAGGAACGGAAATGACCAGTTTTGATATCCGGGCGGGAGCGACTTTAGTGGTGGCGGCGATAGTAGCTCAAGGGGAAAGTCAAATTTCCAACATTGAACAGATTGACCGGGGATACGAAAAAATTGAGGATCGCCTAGCAAAGATTGGAGTGGATATCTTAAGAACAAACGCATAATATGGAAAAGAATTATAAAGAAACATCATTAATCAAACGTTCGCTGAAAGTATATCTTTTTTTAATTGTTCTGCTGACGGTTTTTTTGTCGGGAGTATTAATAGGTGCCTGGAAAATTAACCAAGTCAGTCCAGCAGAGGTAGTTGACGCGATAATAAATAAGGCATCTTCTCATTCATCCCTAAAAAATGCTGATTTCAATATATTTTGGGAAGCCTGGGATACCATTCAGAAAAAGTATATTGGCCGTCCGGTTGATGAAAAGAACCTATTCTATGGGGCTAT
This sequence comes from Candidatus Kerfeldbacteria bacterium CG_4_10_14_0_8_um_filter_42_10, assembly GCA_002784945.1. Classification (GTDB taxonomy): domain Bacteria; phylum Patescibacteriota; class Patescibacteriia; order UM-FILTER-42-10; family UM-FILTER-42-10; genus UM-FILTER-42-10. Next base: position 32,107 of record PFMD01000002.1, on the reverse strand, counting down.
GTCCGGTTTGGTCGCAAGCTTGCAGGATCCTTATTCAGTATTTTTCGATCCTGACCTGACCCAAGTTTTTAATCAGGAAATAAGCGGTACGTTTGAAGGTATCGGCATAGAAATTGGAATGAAAAACAACCAATTGGTTGTTATCGCGCCTCTTCCCAACTCACCTGCCGAAGAGATCGGTTTAAAAGCCGGAGACCAGATAGTGAAAATCGATCAAGTTGATACCAATACGATTACAATTGATACCGCTGTCAATTTAATAAGAGGGAAAGAAGGAACGACCGTAAGCCTATTAATCGTCAGAGACGGCGAAAGTGAGCCGCTATCATTTTCCGTTACCCGCAGAACGATCAAAGTGCAATCAGTCACTTGGGATTTGTTAGAAAGCAATATCGCTTATCTTAAAATTTCCCATTTCAACGAGGATACGGAAAAAAGTTTTCAAAAAGTGATTAACGAAATAATCCTTAAAGAGCCTAAGGGAATAATTCTGGATCTTAGGAATAATCCCGGCGGGTTTTTAGATGTCGCTATCGGCATTACTGGAGCTTTTGTCAAAAATGGCCAAACGGTAGTTATTGAGGATTACGGAAATGGCAGTCAAACTGAATATAAATCCGAAGGGGGCGATAATTTATCGAGCTACCCCGTGGCTGTTTTGGTGAATAATGGTAGTGCCTCGGCATCCGAAATTATGGCGGGAGCGCTCCAGGATTACCAAATTGCCACCGTTGTCGGGGAACAGACATTTGGCAAGGGATCGGTTCAGGAATTGACTGAATTTTCGGACGGGTCTTCCTTAAAACTTTCCGTAGCAAAATGGTTAACTCCTGCCGGACGTTCCATTAATGATGCAGGAATAAAACCTGATATTGCGGTGGAACTTTCCGAAGACGATTACAACAACAATCGTGATCCTCAGTTGGAAAAAGCAATCGAAATAGTGACGGCGGCCTCCAGCGCCAATTAACATTATGGTTAAATGGAAAAGAAAAGAGTTTTGCTAAAAATTTACGGGCAAGTGCAAGGAGTGGGCTTTCGCTACTATACCCAGGATCTTGCCAGAAGATTGAAGCTTAAGGGTTGGGTTAAAAACGAAATTGATGGTACGGTAACAGTAGCAGCAGAAGGTAAGACTAAAAAGCTGGAAGAGTTAGTAAGCTGGTGCCGGAATGGGTCAGGAACGGCGGCGGTGGAAAAAGTAGAAGTCCAATGGAAAAAATTTGAAGGAAACCTTGAGAGATTTGAAATTCAATTTTAATCAAAATAAATATTTATCATAAGCTATGAAGGTAATTTTTTTGAGAGATGTATCTACCCATGTTAAAAAGGGTCAGGTAAAAAATGTATCAGATGGCTATGCCCGTAATTTTCTATTACCCCAAAAACTGGCCATTCCTTTTACTAAGCAAGAGGAGCAGAAAGTTGCCAGAATTAAAGAGCAGCGGAATAAGGAAAACGAAGCAAGGTTACAAGGCGATCGGGAGATTATCGGTAAGCTGAGCGGGCAAGCGTTGTATTTTGAAGTCAAGGCCAGTGAAGACGGCACCCTATACGGCGGTCTGAGCAGAAAAGAGATAGTTGAAAAAATTGAAAAATTGTTTAAAATAACTATAGAGGAGGGAGTGGTACAGCTGGAAAAACCATTGAAGAAAATTGGTCAGCATAATGTAAAATTGCTGTTTTCATCGGATTTGAGCGCTGAAATCATTATTGAACTAAAGAAAACGACTAAATAGGACTTAAAAAAGATACTTAATAAAACATGGCGAAATTAAAATCTTCCAAATATATCTTTGTTGTTGGCGGAGTAATGTCCTCAGTAGGAAAGGGGATTACCTGCTCAGCCATTGCTCGGATTTTGCAGAGCAAAGGTTACCGGGTTGCGACTATCAAATGCGATATGTACGTGAATATTGATGCCGGCACCATTAGACCCACGGAACATGGCGAAGTCTTTGTCGGAGAAGATGGTATTGAAGCGGATCAGGATTTGGGAAATTACGAGCGCTTTACCGACAATAATTGTACGGCGGAAAACTACATTACCACCGGTCAGGTATACCAAGAAGTAATCAGAAAAGAGCGTAATTTAGAATATGGCGGAGAAGATGTTGAAGTGGTGCCTGACATTCCTAATGAAATTATTCGTAGAATAAAGCTGGCCGTCCGCAAGAATAAAGCAGATATTACAGTAATAGAAATTGGCGGGACTGTCGGTGAATATCAAAGCTTGCTATTTTTGGAGGCGGGAAGAATGATGAAATTAAAGTATCCCGATGACGTCGCGTTCGTTTTAGTAAGCTACCTTCCAATCCCCAAAAAAATTGGAGAGATGAAGACGAAACCTACTCAGTATGCCGCTCGTACCCTAAATTCCGCCGGCATCCAGACCGATTTCATAATTTGCCGGGCGGAAAGACCTTTAGACGAACCAAGAAGAGATCGGCTAGCGGTATTTTGCAGCATTGAAAAAGGAAACGCTATCTCCGCGCCGGATCTCGATTCGATTTACGAATTGCCGGTTGTTTTTGAAAAAGAACATTTGGGTGACAAAATTTTAGATAAGTTGAATCTAAAAGCAAAACAGAACGACCTTAAAGAATGGAAAAAACTTGTCAAGAATATTAAGAATTCTAAGAAAGAAATAAAAATTGGCATAGTCGGGAAATATTTTGGCACCGGAAACTTCACTTTAGCCGATTCTTACATTTCCGTCATAGAGGCGATTAAGCATGCCTGCTGGCACCATAAACGAAAACCGCAGTTAACCTGGATCGATTCAGAGGAATACGAAAAAAATCCTTCAAAAATAAAGGAATTAAGTCAGTATAATGGAATTATCGTTCCGGGCGGTTTCGGATCACGCGGAATCGAAGGCATTATTAAGGCGATTCGCTATGTCCGAGAACACAAAATTCCTTATCTCGGATTATGCTATGGCATGCAACTGGCCACCATTGAGATTGCCCGGAATGTCGTGGGACTAAAGAAAGCTAATTCCTTGGAAATTGACCCCAAGACTCCCCACCCCGTTATCCATTTGAATCCTTATCAGAAGAAGAATATTCAAAATAAGAGCTACGGAGCGACCATGCGATTAGGCGCTTACCCTTGTGTCTTGAAGCCAGAATCATTGAGTTATCAGGCATATGAAACTCGAAAAATACAGGAGCGTCACCGGCACCGCTATGAATTTAACGATCTTTATAAAGACAAGTTAGAAAAAGCGGGGGTTAGATTTGCGGGTATTTGTCCTTCCAATAATCTGGTGGAGATTATTGAATTAACTAATCATCCCTGGTTTGTGGGAGTGCAATTTCATCCTGAATTTAAATCACGGCCATTAAGGCCACACCCACTTTTCAGGGATTTTATCGCCGCCTGCATTAAAGCAAAATAGTCGATATTGATATCAAAAAAGACGTAACAATTTCATCTACGCCTTTTTTAATTTATTGCTATTTCGATTTTTCGGGCATAACTTCAACTATTCTAGTCAATTTCAATCGGCCGTCATATCTTTTTACCTTCTTCTGCTTAAAAACCACCGTTCCCTCCAACCGGGCATATAAGGTATCGTCTTTTCCCCGGACCACATTTTTTCCCGCGCGAAACTTTGTTCCCCGTTGCCGGACAATAATCATTCCTGCCTGGGTATATTGGTTTCCGCCAATTTTTACTCCCAACCTTTTTGACTTAGAATCGCGTCCTAGTTGAGTTGAGCCACCCGCCTTTGTGTGGGCCATAATTTTAAGTTAATAATTTATCCTAATATTAGAGCATGTTTCCGGGAATGTCAAATTCCTATAATCATATTTTGCGGGGATGAAATAGAATCAGAATAGTCACGGCGATTAAGAGCAAAAATCCAAAAATAACCCCGGCCGTTAAATAGGATGTTTTTTCCACAGCGCGAACATTAGCCAGGCTCAATTCTTGCATCTTTTTAGCGATGTAGTCGGAATTATCCTGCGTCAGGGAATAGCCGTAAAACGCTTTAAAACCGTCGGTAAGGCCGTCTCCGCTGGTATCGGGGTCATTAGGGTCGCCACCGATCCTTGCTTCCACCGTATCAGGAAGGCCATCGTGATCCGAATCTGAATCATTAGCTAGATTAGCTTCATCAATCGCTTGCTTAATATTAGGATCAGGCGTTCTTTGGGGAGTGGCATTGTCGTCTTGCTGCGGATCAAAGCCATTCTTTATTTCAAAATCGTCGGTAAGGCCGTCGTTATCATTATCAGGATCATTAGGATCTGTCCCGTTTTCTAACTCTTCTTCGTTAGGCAAATTATCATTGTCATCATCATCCTTGGGAATGTTGTTTTCCGGCGGGGTATTGGTCAGGGGAGCGTTAGTGTTTACGTTTAAATTGCTGTTTACGCCTTCATTAATATTCTGGTTGGCATTGAAATTAGTGTTTTCATTTGAGTTAAGATTCTGATTCAGGTTGGAATTGCTTTCCGGCGGAGTATTGGTCAGGGGAGCGTTAGTATTTGCGTTTAAATTGCCGTTCCCATTGATATTGTTATTGGAATTACTGTTTTCGTTGAAATTATAATTGTTATTAACATTTCCGTTGGCATTTTCATTAATGTTAGTATTCTGATTTACGTTGACCGGAGGATTGCCATTAATGTTTTGATTGGGCTCAGGAGGAATCTCGCCGGAATTATTTACAATGATGTTGTTAAATCCGCTCAAATAAGAAAAATTATCATTATCCACTGCTACGGCATAAACATTATAAATTCCGTCAATCGATTCATTGGTGTTCCAGTCGTACTGCCATCTATTTCCGCCAATTTCATTGCCGTTATAAACGAAGGCAAAGCGCCCGCTCTCTTCTACAAAATGAAATTCCACGCGTGGCACCGCTGTATTGACTTGGGCGGTTGCTTGAATATTCCCGCTTAAAAAAGCATTATCGGGCGGTTCTAATAAATTGACTATAATATTCGCGCCTAAGGCAATCTCAGGATTAAAAAGAATTGGCTTTAGCAGCGCAACGGTTGAAATAACCAGCGCTCCCGCAATAAAAATTGACAATGAATTTAAATGACGAAATCTATTTTTCATTTTTGCTCCCAAGAAATAATAGTATATTCGCCGGTAGTAGGAAAGCTGGGCGGCGGCCCATACGTAAGATTAGGATCAAAATTCAAGTGCCTTAAATCATAGCCGGTTCCATCAGTATAAGCAAAACCGTAACGTTCATTTGTTGCGATCGCGCCATAAAGAGTCAACACATCGCGATAAACATTGCTAGCGCAGTTAGCCGGGTTCTGCTGATAGGAAGATCGATTGGGGTAGTAAAATCGCTTCACCGCCCCTTTTTGAGCAATAAGAGCGGCATCTATTTCTAGATCATCCTCGCTGTAAAACCCTACCGCAACATTAGTTTGAGCAAGTAAACCGATTACATCCTCTCCGCTATGGTTAGTATATTTAATGTCGTTGTTAATGATAATATTGGCAGCAGCCGAAGCCAACGGTTCCCTTGCCGCTACCACAGTTATTTTATCATTGTCGATTTGTCCGTCCACCCAGACGTCGTCTTCAATAAAAATCAACCCATTACTGGGCACTGGTATGCCGAGAGAACTTCCGGACTGATAAGTAAACTCTGTTTCAGTGGCAATGGACCAAATATCAGAATAATCATACCACCAGAAGAACCAACGGTATCGACAATAAGCTTGGCTGGTTACTTTTTTAATATCCACGGTGTGATTAGCATTAAAGTGAACATGATAGCCCTGGCTGCCGGAACCGGCCAAATAAATTCCACTCTCAATGGCGCTAGTTTTAATGGTTGCCAGGTCCGAGGTTATCCCATTAAAGTCAACGGGAGGAACGGGAAAGGATCGGCCGGCCGCAAAGACATCCGGCCGGCTGGGAACCGGTTGGGGAGGGAGGGGATCCAGCGGAGAAACATGGGTATGGACTCCGAATTCTTCCGCTCCGCCGTGATCGGGGTCATCGTATTTATCCTTGGCGGAAGAAACAATATTATGGGCTAAGCCATCGAATCTTATTCCGCCGTTAGAATGAATTGGTCCCCATACTTCTGTTCCCTCACCAAAACGCATCTCATCGTTGGCCACTACGGCAAATGTCGAGAAAGAAGGAATGCCCATTTTTAAAACTACCGTCGTGGTTAAATCCGCTTGATCCAAAAGATAGCCGGTAGATTCTATGGTAACAATAGTCGATCCGCTTTCGGGAGGAATAATATTGAGGCTATATTGTCCAATTACATTGCCGTTCAAGTCATAGTAATCGTGCAGGTAAGGTCCGGGGCCGCCCGTGCCATCGGTAAAATCATCCGGTACGTGAGCCAAATGCCAACGATAATAATTGGTGCCCGCTTCGGCAATTTCCAGGATTTTCTGCTGTCTCATTTTAAAATTAGTTATTTTTGCCTGGCTAACGACATAAGACGAAGCGGCGGTCAATAAGACGACAAGGATTCCAAAAAAAACTAACAAAATAATAAGCGTGTATCCTGACAATGCCTGCCTTTTTATAGTCGTTTTTCTTTTGTTAGTTCTTTTCGGCATTCTATAGATTTGTTTTAAGATTTCTAATCATTACGCTTGTTTCAATAGAAAGGGGGCTGGGCGGAAGATTCGGATCGATATCCACAATAAAATTCATATGAACCAGCGTAACTTCATTCAAATTAATCGGATAATCCAGTGGCTCCTCTGTGCCGGTATAATTTTCATCAAAGTAGCTGAAGATGGCATCCTGGTTTCTGACGTTGGTTACTATAACGGAAATTGCCTCACTGCCGGTAGGATATGTAACGGGGTTTACGGTCGGTTCAATTACCCCCTTTTTAAGGCTGGTGCTCTCTAAAAAATAGCGGATTCTTTCCCGATGATCATCGTTGTCGATGTCGGCATAAAACACGATTGATTGCGCTTGGGCCGCTTCGATCAGATAGGAGCCATTGTCGGCATTTTGCGCTTCTCTTAATTCTTTCGCCAGCGAATCCATCACCTTTCTTAAAGTATCTTGGGCCAGCGCCTGATCCCTCGACTGCATAAACATCCGATTTCCCTGGACTACAAATTGATAAACAATCCCTCCGATAATTCCCAGAATACCCATAACAATAATCATTTCAATTAGGGTAAAACCGGATTTATGATTAGGAGTATTCATATAAAATGCTTATTAGGGAGATAAGGGAGTAAGTAAATATTCTATTTGAGTAGTGCCATTTACCGTGGCCGAACTACTTAGCGTTTCGTATCCATTTAACGTGATATCGAGAGAATAAGTATCACTACCCAAATTACTGAAGAAAACTTGTCCGGGGGGAATACAAGAAGAGGTGTACCCGATTTTAGCAGAAGAAATAATGGGCGTGTACGCCAAATCCTCGGTGCTTAAAAAAACCTTGTAACGGAGATATTGATTCCCATTATGAGACGCATTGATCGAGGATCCATTATTGGTGTAGAAAGTATTGACGGTGCCGTCAGGGCCGATAAAATTCCAAGTCAGGTTGTCGTTATTAGCGGCAATTTGAAATTTGACACTTTCTAAGCCAACTTCGGGGATTTGAGAAGAGGGGATCCACGATAGCGTGCCAAAATTACTGGTTGTTCCGGTATTAAAAGAAGAAGAGATTAATTCCCCGTTTGATTCATAAACTACTTGGGTATAGGAAATCGAGACGCTATCTATTATCGGCGTAACCAAAGGATCGCTGGAGGCTAAAACTGCGCGGAAAAGCAAATCGCTTCCAGAATTTACAAACGCGTGCTCAGTTCCGAGAGTGACCGGTTCGAAATTTGATCCCCCATTCGATGACAAGAAATAATCAATGGTTTGATTGTTCAAGATTTGCTCGACAGTCAAAGTTGCTTTAATGATTTTTCCGGCTGTGCCGTTTAATTTGGTTGTCTGAACGGTTCCGCTGGATAAAAATTGCCCGTCCTGTTCTTCCAAAATTACCTGGCCAAGATTAATATCCCAGTCGGCCGTGGTGGCTAAAGCATCTTTATAGGTATCGGAACTAAAATCCTCAAAATGATTGTGATTGTCTTCAGAATAGCCTAGGGTTAAATTTCCGGGAGTGCCCAAGGGGTCAACGTTGCCGTCATCGCTGGCATATTTTGAAGGATCGCTGAAGTTTTCCTGGCCAGGCCCGCCTGACCAATCATTTTGTTCAAAAAATCCAAACCCAGTGATTTTGGTTTCATCGTATCCTGTTTGGTAAAGTCTTACGCTAGCCCCTGTTAGGGCGGTTTTGGTCCCCGCATCCTTAACGGTAACCCGTAAAGAATTGGCGGTATGAGGGCTTAAGACTAACGAAGTGTTCTGAGAGGAGTTTGGTAAAATATCCAAAAGAATTGGGGGAATAACTCCGGCCACGTCATAGTCAGCCGATGTTTCTAGTAAGGTGTAATTATCCCATTCCAGATCAGAAAGTGACAGTGTTCCCTGTTCATTGGTGGGTGGCTCAGAGGAATACTTTGGCGTGTCGGGATTAGTGCCGATCAGTTTTTCGCCCCAAATAGCCAGTGGAATACTCGGGATCGGAGCGCAGGTATCATCTACAGTAAAGACATTCAAAGTACTTACCAAATCAATCGCGAAACTTGTTTCGGTTACGGATCCCTCGATGATTGATAAATCTGGCTTAACGGGATTGGGAAGATTAATTGGATCAACGGCATAGGTTGAATCCTGGCTGTAGTTTTCCTTAGTTACCGCAAGATGGTATCCATCGACACTAGGGGGCAGGCTTAATACCTGCAAATTGCCGTCATTGTCAGTAGTATTGGTAATATTAATTGCCGGAACAACCTGGTCATTGGTAATATGCACCGTTGCTTGGGAAACGGGCTGGCCGGAAGAATTAAAAACCTTGATTAAAAAAGATCCGGTTGCTTCCGCTGACTCTAATCCCTGAGGAACAGCCAGCGTGGAAAGCAGGACAGGATCGGCTTTGGGATTATTCCATTTTACGTTCACCTCAGCTTTTTTATAGTCGTTGGGCACAGTATCAATAGGCTTATTGGGGATGGTACCCTGGGCATTACCATCAAAAGGGTCATCTACGTAATCCACCCTGGTTTGAACAATAAACTCAAAGTTGCTTTGGTTAATGGTCTGGGTGGCCGGAATTTCGCCGTGCGGCCAGCCGGTAGTGGTTCCTACCTGGTCATAAGGCATATTTCTGATAATTTCCAGTTTTTCATTGGCAATAGCGGTCGCAATTACTTTAGAGCGGGAAATCGCTAAAAGCTGAATGGCTTGATCAAACCCGCCAATGATAAAAATGCCCACAGCGACAAAAATTCCAATCACGACAATTAATTCGATAAGTGTGAATGCTGCGTTTTTTGTCCTTTTATTCACCCCGTTAAAAATTCTAATAATCAATTGATATGTGACTCTGATGAGTTAAATTAATACAAATCCATGATACTCCGATACGCCCCTATTAGAAAAACTCTGCTCAATTTCTAACGTGGTTCATTTTCATTTATCCCCGATTATTATAACACAAATTAAGCAATAATTGACAGTTTGCCTTAATCAAGATATTTTAAGGGCAATGAATAAAAAAAATCAAAAATTGATTTACTTGGATCATGCTGCGACTACTTATCTTGATCAAACGGTTCAGAAGCGCCTGAAACCATTTGAGCGGAAGGATTATGGAAATCCCAACAGTATGCACAGTGCCGGAAGAAGGGCGCTGGCGGCAGTGGATTGTGCTAGAAAGCAGGTTGCTAATTTTTTGAGTTGTGCGTTTCAAGAGGTTGTTTTTACCTCCGGAGCCACGGAAAGTAATAATCTGGCGATCCGAGGAGTGATAAAAGCCTACCAAGAAAGAGGAGTAAGGCGCCCAGAGATAATTACCACTAAAATCGAACACCGCTCTGTTTTAAAAACATGCCTCGATCTAGAAAAAGAAGGCATTGGGTTAAAATATCTTCCGGTCAATAGTGATGGAATGGTCGATCCTCGGCTATTGTTGAAATTAATTTCTGACTCAACGGCACTGGTTACCATAATGTACGCTAATAATGAAATTGGAGTAATCGAACCAATCCGGGAATTAGGAAAAATTATTAAGAAAGCAAACGGATTAAGAAAACGGCCGATCGTTTTTCATACCGATGCCGTTCAAGCGGCACAATACCTTGATTGTGATATTGATTATTTGCAGGTTGATTTACTCTCGTTATCAGGACATAAGCTGCACGGCCCTAAAGGAATTGGTGCGCTTTTTGTCAGAAGGGGTACTCCGATAAAACCAGTTCAGACCGGGGGAGATCAAGAACATGGGCTTAGGGCCGGTACCTTGAATGTCGCCGGCATTATTGGGCTGGGAAAAGCGTTAGAACTTGTTTTTGAATCAAGATTAGAAAACTCGAAAAAGGTCAGCCGGCTGCGAGACTGGGTAATAAAAGAAATTTCCAATATACCCGAAGCTAAGATTATTGGACCAATCCAAGACAAAAGACTTCCTAATAATATTTATTTTAGGATTAAAGGAATTTTAGGTGAGGATCTTGTTTTTATTATGGATAATAAGTTCAATATCGCTATTGCTACCGGCTCGTCATGTAGTGCGGGAGCAGCCGAACCTTCGACTGTCCTTTTGGCATTAGGCCTGGATGGTCGGAAAGCTAAAGAGGGGATACGAGTGACCCTTGATCAAAGCAATACCCTCGCGGAATTACGATTTTTTATCAAAGCTCTCAAAAAAACAGTTAAGGAAATCAGCTTAGATTAAAACGGATCCCTAATATTCTGAAGGCTGTCGTTGAACGAGGTCGTTTTTTGTTCCATGCTTTTTATTATTCGCTCAAATAACTGCTGATTAACAACCTCTTTTTTGCTTTGAATCAGACTTGGATCAATCGTCTGTTTTTCTGATATGGGTAAATAAAGATATTGATACAGGAAAATTAATATGTATATAACGCCCGCGAGTAAAATTAAATAGCCAATTCTAATGCTATATTTTCTTAGAAAAAGGGAAGTTTTTTTTGGGGAAAATGTAAAGTGTAGATCCATGCTATAGCCAATAAACTTTTGCCGATATATTAACGGAAATAGGATTATTGCCGGCTGCTTCAAAATCACCGTTGTTTATTTGGGTAGATTGCTGTCCGGCATTAATCGAATCAATTATTAAATAAAAGGACTGTTTATCGATATCCTGCATCCATTTCACTAACCCAGGATAAGTTGTCGTAAAATCTATTCTTAAACTGCTGATCATTAAGCCTGAATCCATTAGGCTTGGATTAGAAAGATTTAGAACTTGATTTTCCAATCCGTTGTTCTGTGAAAGAGTTTCTAGAGCGGTGATTAATTCTAATGTCTCGTTTCTGGAAAAAAGGGCTGGAGCAATTTTCTCTTTATTCAATTCAATTTCTTTAATCTCTCGTTCTAGCCGTACAACGTTTTGCCTTTGCTGAAAAATAAATTCGTAGTTTACTCTTTGATCGTAAATATTTTGACTTAAAAGTCGAATCTTTTTTTGAAAAGGAAAAATTATAAAAATTATAATGACGGCAATAACGACAAAAAGGAAGGAAATTAGAATATATAATTTTATTTTAGGAGTTATTTTCATTGATTTCCCGAATTGCTTTGATCAAATACTAATTTTCCGCTCAATTCAAAGTTAATGTTTTCTTTAGTAAGGAGGTTGGAAATTGGCGATTGAATCTCCGTAAAGAAATCAGAATTCTCCAAATTGGTCTTGAAATTCAGTAAAGCTTCACGAGTGGCGGCTTTGCCGGCAAATTTGAAATCGGAGCTGTCTTTTTGCATGACAAAAGAAGAGAGCCTAATCCCTGAAGGCACCAAGGACGATATCTTGTTCACTTCTTGCGACCAATTTATATATTCTGATTGAACCTTGCTGATGTCGATCAATAATTTGTTAAAATCCTTTACGGATTGCTCTAAATCAATCGACTCTTCTTTTTCAATATTCTTCTTTAAGGCGAGGGTTTCTTGGGTGATGCTGTCCAATTTCTTCTCTAGCAGAGTTTCACCAACAAATAACAACGCGATAACAATTAACGAAACGGCCATAAAAAGAACGGTAATTCTTTTTACCAAGGAGTAACTTTGTTGGAAGCGATTTGCTTCCTTTTGAATTGGCGAAATGAGGTTAAGAGTAATCATTTTTTGTTGCACGTAACGCTAAGCCAATACTAGTGGCAAAAGAAACCTGATTCTCGGGATTTAAGAAAGCGACGTTCTTTTTTTCCACGTTGATCAGAGAATCGCCCCTCTGAACTTTTAACTTTAAGGAATTAGATAAAATTTGATCAATCAGCTTCAAATTAGATCCCCCGCCCGTTAAAATTATTTTTTTTATCAGGTTGCCTTCGGGGTAGTGCTCGCGATAGAAATCAATTATTCCCCCCACATTTTTTATTAAATCGATCAAGGCGGTATTCAACGCGGATCGCACCTTCCCTTTTCCAATTTTAGGATTAAACCCCGCTAATTTTTTCGCCTTTTCTGCTTCAGTTTCAGAGAGAGAAAGTGTTTCGCTGATCATTGTAGTCAAACGATTGCCGGAAATGTCGGTGATGCCAGAGGTAAATTGCACTAAATTTCGGTCAAATATTATAAAGCTTGTCCGATCAAGACCTAAATCTATTATTAAGGCGCCCTCTGAGTCCTTTTTTTGATCAAGCGGGAGTAGCGCTCGGGTAATGGCGACCGATTCAATTTCCAAGACAATCGGAATTAAATTTGCCAGTTTCAGCGTCTCTTGATAGGTGTGAACAATATTTTTAGGAACTGCTCCCACTAGAACATATTGCTTTCCGGCATTAGCATTTGGCTCATCATTAATAACTTGCCAATCCAGGTACATTTCATCGATAGGGAAGGGGATATGATTCGCCACCTCAGATTTAATTGTTTCTGGCGATGGTTGTAATTCTTTTTTGGAAACTCGAATAACCTTGATAAAACTCTGGCGTTCAGGCAGGCAGGCAACCACTTCTTTGCTTTTGATTTTATGAGGACTAGCGCTTTGAATTAGTTTCTTTAAGTAGGGAACGATTGCTTCTGATTTCAAAATCTCCCCGTCCTTAATCAGACCGCTGGGAAGATCAATTTCATTTATGGAATTAATCAAAAAATTTTTGCCTCTTCTGACTAGAGAAGCGGCCCGTAAAGTCCGATCACTGATATCTAATCCAAACATGTTGCTAATTAATATTCATTTATTAATTCTAAAGATTATTTCTCAACTGGTCAAAGAGATTAAATTGTATTAACCAGTGAATACATGGGCATTACTACGGCAACGGCAATCGCCCCTACGCCTACTCCTAAAATGAGCATTAAGACCGGTTCAATAATGGTAGCAAGGTTTGCCATTGTCTGTGACACTTCTTCTTCGTAAAAATTTGCTATTTCTTCGGAAATTGTATCAAGAGTGCCGGACTCTTCCCCGATGTTAATTATTTGAGTAATTAAAGGAGGAAAAAGAGTACGATCTTTTTCCAGGATATTTTTGACCGATACGCCTTTTTTTAACTCTTCCGCCGCATTCGCCAAGTACTCTTTATAGTAGATATTGCTCGATGTTCTAGAGATAATTTTGAATGTCTCGACGATGGGAATATCGGTCTGCAGTAATGAACTAAGGCTTCTGGAAAAATTAGCCAGATTTATTTTTCTAATTATTGGACCAACAATCGGCAGTACCAATAATATTTTGTGAAAAAGTTTTTTCCCACGCGGTGTTTTGACATAGCGTAACAACGCGATGATTAGGACAATGATAAGTATCGAGATGTAAATTCCGTTAGCAATAATAAAATCGGAAGTTCCGATCAAGACTCTGGTTGGTAGGGGTAATTTCGTTCCTGATTCCTCATAGATGGCGGTAATCTTGGGTAAGACAAAAATTAGCATGGCGATTCCGATCGCCACCATGGCGATTAAAACAATGGCGGGGTAGGTTAAAGCATTCTTAATCTTGGTTCTAATCTCGTGGGATTTTTTCAGCTGAATGGTTAATCTTTTAAGCGCCTCGTCCAATTTACCACTTGATTCCCCAGCTGCCACCATACTAACAAATGTTTCCGAAAAAACTTTAGGGTATTCCGACGCCGCCTTTGACAGGGGGGAGCCTTTTTCCACAATTGCTTTCATATTCTCGATGATTTGCTTAAAGCGCCTATTTTCCATTTGCAGGCTAATCGTTTCTAAGGCCCGGGAAAGCGAAAACCCGGTACGAGCCATCACTTCTAGCTGTTGCGTAAAAAAGAGCTTATTAACCAAAGTTATTCGGGCGTGCCTTTTCATAAAACTCAATTTGTTTTTTGACGATTGCTCTTTATTTTTCTTTTCCATTTTATTATTCCTTGGTTACTCTTAAAACTTCCTCAATTGTCGTTATGCCATTTTTAGCCTTAATAAACCCGTCTTGAATCATGGTAATCATTCCTTGCTTTTTTGCCTGCTCTTCCAGTTTTTCAGGATTTGCCTTATTTATGATCAAATTAGCAACTTCTTTATCGACTGCCATCATTTCGTATATTCCGATTCTTCCCTTATAACCTTCGTGGTTGCATTCCTTACAGCCATGACCGCGATAAAAAAGAAGGGGAGTAATGGTTTTTGCCGAATCAATGGCATTTTCTCGTTCTAGAACCTCTAAAATATTTTCAAAATCCAGTTGTTCTTCCAGCCTTTTAACATTTGTCTTAGTCAATTCGTAGCTCTCAATGCAATGGATGCAGATTTTTCTTACCAGTCTTTGGGCCATTATCAAATTAGTGGTCGAGGCAATTAAGAAAGGGGGTATATTCATCTCGGTCAGTCGTGGTATGGCGCTCACCGCATCGTTGGTATGGAGCGTGGATAAAACAAGGTGTCCGGTCATGGCGGAATGTACGCCAATTTCCGCAGTTTCATTATCCCTGATTTCGCCAATCATTATGATATTGGGATCTTGGCGCAGCAATGCCCTTAGCCCATGGGCAAAAGTCAACCCGATTTTGGGGTTCACCTGAGTCTGATTGATTCTGATCATTCGGTATTCGATAGGGTCCTCAATCGTGGAAATATTAACTTTAGGACTGTTCAGCATATTCATAATCGTATAAAGCGTAGTTGTTTTTCCTGAACCGGTCGGCCCGGTCACCAGAATCATCCCATGGGGTTTCTTAATGGCATTTTTTATTATTTTCAGCGGATTTGGTAAAAATCCCAGTTGCTCTAAAGTCAGAATTTGGGATGTCTCATCTAATAACCGCAGTACTATTTTTTCACCGTCAAAAACAGGAATAATCGACACCCGGAAGGAAACATTATATTCCTTATTTTTTATTTTGAATCTGCCGTCTTGGGGAAGGCGATGCTCATCTAATTTTAGGTTTGAAAGTATTTTTATTCTAGCGACAATTCCCGAATGAATCTGTTTCGGTAAAGTCATGGCATCGCGTAGCACTCCGTCAATTCGATATCGCACGATTATTTCTTTCTCCGTTGGTTCGATATGGATATCGGAAGCATCCTCAAAAATAGCGTATTCTAAAATAGTATCAACAATTCTTATTACCGGAAGATCGCGCGCCAGTTTTTTTAACACCCCCTTTTCGGAAGCTCCTTCTTCATCTTTTTCTTCGTGGGTGATTTCATCAACCGTTGCCTTAAGACCTTTATGATATTGTTTTAAGGCCTCTTGAAGCATAACGGGCGTGGTTAGATAAATCTTCACCGTTTTTCCCGTTTTCTTTTTTATAAAATCAAAAATCTCTAGATCACTTGGGTCTAGAGAGGCGATTTTTATTTCTAAATCATTTTGATCAAAGGCAATAACCTTGTGGGTCTCGGCGATTGTTTCTGGTATCAGGTTTAGAATGTCTTTTCGGATGGTAACATTTTCCAGATTAACAAAAGGAACTTGGAGTGATTTGGCGTATAGATCGAAAAGCGCTTCCTCGTTTATGATTTTTTCCTTGTGCAGATACTCCTTCCAGGGCTTATTCTGGGCGGACGCCTCGCTCTTGGATTTTTTTATTTCATTTTCTGTAAGAATCTGATTATCAAGCAGTAATTGCTCAATTTGTTTTTCTTCTAACATAGAAAAAATATGGTTCTGAATTGGCTAAATTGAAATTATAGAATCACTCAACAATTTTACCGGCCAGAATAATATGAGGGCCGCTAATACTGTAACAAGGTTAGATTCTTCGCTCCGCTCAAGATGAGAGCGTTTCGGACTATTTAATGCTCTCAAATTATATCACAGAAACATCAAAATGTCAAAGTAAAATATTAGGAAATTAGCTTTTAGCTTATTAGCTTCTTAGCTTTTTAGCTGGTAGCTTCTCAGTTTTTTAGAAATTCTAACAAGCTACTTCCTACAAGCTACTTCCTACAAGCTGATTTTATTCTTCCTTAAATCATAAACATAGATGGAATAACCAATCTTAGCATCCGGTTCCAGTCTTTCTATCCAGGCGTAAGAACGGTCTTGCTCGTACAATACCGTTACACTAATCGCTACGACTCCGTTAAAATCCCTGATTTGATTCTTATCTTTATCTTTAGGAATTGCCTTTCGATTGAAATTATAATAGTTAATATCCAGAGAACCTAAAAATCCCAGGTATACCTCAGCGATATCGTTTTTTTCTAAATAATGTTTTAGCTTTAAAATATCCTGACCCCAATCGATATTAGAATCCACCAGATATTTTGGTCCTTTTTGAGGACCGCCGACTAATTCGTTGAAATACGCCAAGAAATTAGGATAAATTCTAATAGTGGAAGCAACATATAAAGTTAAAAGTACGGTTAAAAAAATCTTGCCAGTTTTTCGCCAGCGCGTTTTAATCGTAACCAAGCTACCCACCAAGATAATTATAAAAGGGTAGATCGGCAAAATATGGCGGTGGCCAATGTTTATCTTGCTGGTCAACGCCCACAAAAAATATGCCAGGGGGGTTAGAATGAGTAACCAGTAAGTAAATGGTATTTTTCGGAAAAAAATAGCAAAATTATTTAATTTTTTCTGAATTCTATTTTTTAATTTTAATAACGGCCGCTTTTTAATAATGTCAATTTTAGAGGGGGATTCATTATCCGAGCAAAAGACTGTTTTTAAGAGCTTGGCGGAGAATAAGCAAATGCCGCTAAAAAACAACAACAAAAGCGGAGCGGATGTTTTTAACAAAAAGGTGGACGGAAAATAATACCAAAAGCCAAAATCGGAGTAGCGTCCGAAAAGGTAGGAAAGATGGCCCCAAAAGTCGTGAGCAATCAACAATCCCAACCCTCTAAAATAGTAGAAAGCGGGAACGGGAATTTTTTGAGCTAATTCGTAAATAATTTTTCCACTCGCGGTGGAAGGATTGGTAAAAGTCAATAATTTCCTGGCCAAAAATGGTTCATCAGAATAATCGGATAAATCAGTCACCGCGGATTGCTTTTCAAAATATTCCTTGATGTTTCTGTCGTCAATTGGCCGCTTTGTTTGAAAACCATAAGCCAGCAAAATGGCGGCGCCCGTTATCAATACGACAAAAGCAGTTATTAGGGAAATTTTGCGGTATGTCAATTTGCCTGGCGGCGAATGAAATTTTTTCAAAAGTAAAAGAACAATTAGTATCGGAAAAAGTATAACCGCGGAAAATTTAGTTACTTGAGCGAGAGCGAACAAAACTGCCAAAATTATCAAGTCTTTTCGAGAATAGGTCTGTAAATAGCGGTCGAGCGCATAGATTGTTAAAAAAAGGAATAAGGTTAGCGCTAAATCCGTTGTGACATATCGAGAATGAGCCAGAATATTCGGTTCAAAAACATAAAGCGTCAAAGAAAAAAGCGCGGCGGTGTTTCCCCACAGCTGCTTAGCCCACTTGAAGATAAATATCCCAAGTATTAAACTTAATAGCATCACCGGAATTCTTCCCATCAAAAGAATCAAATCGGCGTCAGCCCGGTTATGATATAAGAAATTTCTGCCAAAGTCCCATTGGTTGTAGGTGTTCCAGGATTCGTGATTAATAGGATCGTCTAAATTAAGAAAGAGCAATGGGAAAGCGCTGATTTCCTTAAGCAGGGGAGGATGTTCCGGATTCATTCTAAAGTCGCCGGTCTTTAAATAAGAATAGCCGCTTGATAAGTGCGCTCCCTCGTCAACAGTTTGACTTTCTTGGAGCGCCGAAGTAAATTCCAATAATAACATCACTCCCAGCAGCGCTGCCACTGGAATAATGATGGAGAATTTAGAAAACCATGACCCCTTTTTAATCATCAATTGATTGCTAAATAAATTCACTATGCCCCGCTTGTCTATTCGTAAGCTGATCAGCAATTTTAGAGAACCGTTAAGAAGTAAATTCTTTTCCCTTAATTTGCTGTTTTCGATATTTCTTAATATCGGAATCTGGGGTTTAATTTACTTTTTTATTATTCCGAATAGCGAGCCGGTCTCGCTCCATTATAACATCTACTTTGGCATCGATCTAATCGGAGAATGGTATAAGGTGTATTTTATTTCTTTGAGCGGGCTGATCATTATTCTAGTAAACTATCTGGTAAGTGCTATAATATATTCGGAAAAAAAAGTTCTCTCCTACTTAATTATCGGGTTTACCGCCCTTATTCAAATGTTATTGGCACTGGCAGCAATTTTGGTTATTTTGATTAATATTTGAAATATATGAATTTTTCCGTCAGTTTCGACATTATTAAAATACTATTCCTTGGAACGGTTTCATTTATCATCTCAATTTTACTGACGCCGATTCTGACTCACTTTCTTTATAAATATAAACTGGGGAAGCAAATTCGTTCCAGTGAAGCAGCGCCAATATATTCGAAGCTGCACAAGAAAAAATCGGGCACCCCGACGATGGGCGGAATCTTAATATGGTTTACCATTTTGGCGCTCGCCGTCATTTTTTATTATTTGGGCAAATACACCGGGGTTCCCTTTTTCCACAAACTTAACTTTCTCACTCGTTCCGAAACCTTATTGCCGCTGGGCGCCTTAGTGGCCTCAGCTTTGGTCGGATTATTGGACGACCTTTTTAATATTAAAAGTGTAGGAACTAAAGGCATCGGCGGATTAACCGTTAAGCACCGATTGTTGCTTTATACCATAATTGCCGCATTTGGCGCTTACTGGTTTTTCTTTAAACTGGATTGGGATATTATTCATGTTCCGTTTATGGGAGATTTCGCCATAGGCTGGTGGTATATTCCCATTTTTATTTTTGTCATCGTAGCAACATCATTTTCAGTAAATGAAACGGACGGTTTAGATGGTCTGGCCGGCGGGGTGCTGCTCTCATCATTTGGCGCTTTTGCCGCCATCGCGCTTATCTTGGGTAAAATGAATCTGGCGGCGTTTTGCACAGTAATCGTCGGCAGTTTGCTGGCGTTTTTATGGTTTAATATTCCGCCCGCCCGTTTTTTCATGGGAGATACCGGAGCAATGGCGCTAGGAACAACCTTAGGGATAGTGGCGATGTTAACCAATTCGGCGTTTATTCTGCCGATTATCGGATTTATTTTAGTGGTAGAATCATTCTCGGTAATTGTTCAGATTGGTTCTAAGAAATTAAGGAAGGGAAAAAAGGTTTTTATTTCAGCGCCAATCCATCATCATCTAGAAGCAATCGGCTGGCCGGAATCAAAAATCGTAATGCGCTTTTGGATAATTTCTGCCGTAATGGCTGTTTTAGGAATAATCGTAGTGCTGATTGACCGATCGCAAATATGATATTTCATTCACGAACGCTGTCTCGTTTTCCGAATCTAAAAATAGCGTTTTCTACAAAGCAATTCGGCAATCTTTCTTTTCAACACCCTTTGATTAATAAAAAAATCACTAGAAAAAACAGAACTAAATTTTATTCTAGTTTAAAAATACCCAGTCGTCAGGTTGTAAATATTTCTTTAAATCATAAAAATAAAATTCTGTGGGTAAGTAGAAAAAAGATGGGCAAAGGATCGCTAGCCCAATCTGCTCTCACTTCCTTTTATGATGGATTGATTACCAATGAAAAAAATATTTATTTGATGATCACTACCGCGGATTGCTTCCCGGTTTTTTATTTTGATCCCAAAAAAGAATGTGTCGGATTAGCGCATGCGGGCTGGCGAGGAATTTTAGCCGGCATTAATAGACAAATGGTGGCAATTTTCCAAAAGAAGGCAGGCAGTAACCCGAAGGATATCAAGGTGTTTATCGGTCCGGGTTTACAACGCTGTCATTTTGAAGTGAAAAAGGCTGTTTTTGATCGGTTCGGTCGTTCTTTTGAAAATAACGCATCCTTCGTTAAAAAAAACCGCTTGTTTGTGGATCTTTCCCAAACAATCAAAATTCAGCTTATTAACGAAGGGATCAGGCCAGCGAATATTGAAAAGTCCGACCTTTGTACTTATTGCGAAAACGACCTACTTTCTTCTTATCGCCGCGATAAAGAGCGATATTCGGCTCAGGGCGCCATAATCGGGTTGTTTGACTAGCCTGCTATATTTCGTTATTGTGAAATAAATTGATTATCGGGTTGTATTACTGAATGAAGTGCTTAATTTAAGCAATTTAATTATTAATTGCAAAAAATATGCCTAATTTAATTAAATCACTCATAGTCGTTATTAGTGGATCGGCAATAGCCTTGCTGCTATCATTAAGCGGCACAGCCGTCGCTAATGCCGCCGGTCCGCTTAACGCTGATCTGACCAATGCCCAAAGTGATGCCACGGTAAAAATGACCGTTAGTCTGATTGAACTGGAAAGCACTACTGTGCCGACCAGTATTCTGGTGCGCGACCTTAGTGCCGATACCACAATGGATTATATTGTCGAAATTGACGATAGTACCATTATCGCGCGTAGCGGCGAAGAATCGTCCAATCTTTCTTTATGGCTGGTTGGCGATGTCTTAAAAATCTATGGCTACATGACGGATGATGTTACTATTCACGCTGATGCTTTAGTTAACACCTCTATCAACAGCGTAAGCACCGGCACCCAAAACGGATGGATCACCGCCAAAAATTGCGAGGATAATAAAATTACTCTTCTTTGGAACGGAGCCAATTACCGGATTGATCTTGTGCCGGATGTCACTAAAATAATTGTTCCGCCGAACCAGAATTTAACCTGCAATGATTTGCAGATAGGCGATCGCGTTCGCGGAAGAGGAGTAAAGCACGCTACTCTTAATATAATTCAAGCCAAGACGGTATTTGTATTAAGGCGCGGACTGATTAACTATGTGCAGCGGCGAACAGATAAAATGAATGTAACTTTGCTCAGCGTCATCACCGACAGTGGGCCAACCAGATTAAAGGTGCGAACTACCGATGAAAATCCTGCGGTTTACACTATCCGCATTACCGAGGTCACCCGGCTTCGACAGAAGTATTTTGCCCCGATTGCTTTAGGCGCCTGGATTCCCGGAGATAATCTGACGCTGCTTGTGAAAAAGGAATCAAATGACACGGATTATACCAGAACGGCGGTTATGGCAAAAAATAACTCCATCTGGAAAGTAAGCACCCAGGGCGTAAGCGGCGAGATACTCAGTATCAATGCTGCCAGAAACCAGTTTATCCTTCTTTGGGGACCGAATAACCGAAAGTTCCGAATAGATATTTTATCCACCAGTAAAGTCATGAAAGACGGAACGACCGCTACGATCAACGATTTAGCCGTAGGGGATCTGATCCAGGGTCGCGGGCAAAAACACGGTACCTTAGAAATTATTGCCGCTGATATTATAGTAGCGGAAACACCCTAAAAGAAATTAAAGAAAATGAAAAAGAAGGCGGCAAGTTGAGTGTCGCCTTCTTTGATTATTAATCACTGAAATGATATAATTTTCTTAATATGAGAATAGCCGAACTTAAAGGAAAAAAGATAACGGTAATGGGGTTGGGCACCTTAGGAGGAGGAGTGGGAACAGCAAAGTTTTTGGCAAAACAAGGCGCGAAGGTACTGGCCACCGATCTTAAGTCAAGAGCGGAACTGGCGAATTCCTTAAAACAGCTAAAGTCTTTCCCGATCAAGTACGTGCTGGGCCGACATCGCATCACTGATTTTACTAATACTGGTTTAGTGGTAAAAAATCCCGCCGTTCCCAAAAACTCGCCGTTTTTAAAAGCAGCTGAGCGAAGGGATATTCCGATAGAAAATGACGCCAGTCTTTTTTTTAATTACTGCCCTAATCCGATAATTGGCGTAACTGGAAGTAAAGGCAAATCCACCACCGTGGCGTTGCTCGAAAGAATGCTAAAAAAAGGAAAGGTCCCTGTTGTTCTAGCGGGCCATAACACCACGTCGGTTTTAGACAGAATCGAATTGCTTAAAAAGAAAGACTGGGTGCTGTTTGAATTATCCAGCTGGCGCTTAGAAGGGCTGGCTAAAATAAAAAAGAGTCCCCAAATCGCCGTGATCACTAATTTGGTCCCGGATCATCTTAATACTTACCGCGGAATGAGGGAATATCAGGAGGCTAAGAAAAAAATTTACCAGTTCCAAAATAGCCGCGATTACGTAATTCTCAATAGAGACAATAAAATTACCAGAAGTTTCGGCAAAGAAGTGCCGTCGCAGCGTTATTGGTTCTCGCTAAAAAGTTTTTCTGAACAGAACGGGGCATTTATTAAAAATAATAAAATATTTTTCCGCTCCTATGGTAAAGAAAGTTTAGTCCTTGATTTAAGCACATTAAAATTATTAGGGAAGCACAATGTTCAAAATGCGCTGGCCGCAGTAATCGTTGCCAAAATACTGAAAATCAGTAACAGAAACATTGCTGACGTGCTTCGTAGTTTTAAAGGAATGCCCGGGCGGATTGAATTAGTGCGGATACTAAAAGGAGCGAAATATTTCAATGACACCGCTGCTACGATTCCCGATGCCACGATTGCGGCGCTTGATTCTTTTAATAAAAAAGTAATTCTGATTGTCGGCGGTCAGAATAAGAAACTAAATTATTCGAACCTATCGCGGAAAATTATAAAAAGAACAAAACAGTTGATTCTTCTTCCTGGATCCGCTTCCGATGAAATAGAAAAATTACTTAAACGCAGACATTTTTCCTTTACTAAATGCAATAGCTTGAGTTCTGCTGTTTTGGCCGCACGCCAGCGGGCAGAACGGGAAGATGTTATTCTTTTTTCTCCGGGGGCGGCCAGTTTCAATCTTTTTAGGAACGAGTTTGACCGCGGTGATCAGTTTAAGAAATTTGTAAATAAGCTATCATGACCACAGCAAGGCTTCATCGGCCAGATTACACCCTTATCGCCATCATATTTATAATAATCATTTTTGGATTAATCATGCTGTCATCAGCCGGTACCGTTGTGGCCTACCAAAAATTCGGTGACAGCAATTACTATTTAAAGCGGCAGCTATTATTTGGGATAACGCTTGGTTTACTGGCCCTTTTTGCCGCTTCTAAAATTGACTATCACTTTTGGCAAAAAATGGCCTTTCCTTTGCTGGCCATAACCATTTTTGCCTTAATAGTAGTTCTGGTACCTGGCCTAGGATACGAATTAGGGGGAGCGCGCCGGTGGATAAACTTTGGCGGTTTTGTCTTCCAGCCATCGGAGTTGACCAAACTTACCTTTATTCTTTACCTGGCTACCTGGCTTTCCAAAAAGGGCAAGGAGATTAATAATATGACATATGGATTTGTTCCCTTTTTAGTCCTACTGGGGCTAATAACCATGTTAATCATGTTACAGCCTGATTTGGGAACAATGACCGTTATTGCTTTTGTGGCCGTGATCGTTTATTTTGTGGCCGGCGGCAGCATCAAGCATTTGCTTTTAATATTGCTGGTGGGAGCTTTGCTTTTTGGGTTGCTGGTGCAAATTGCTCCTTACCGAGCGGCTCGCTTCACGGTGTTTTTGAATCCAGAAATGGATCCGCAGGGGATTGGTTACCACGTTAATCAAGCGCTGCTAGCCATTGGCTCAGGGGGAATATTCGGGCTGGGATTAGGCCATTCCAGGCAAAAGTACAACTATCTTCCCGAAGTAACCGGAGACTCGATTTTCGCGGTGATTGCCGAAGAATTGGGATTAATAATATCCATCGGTTTGATATTGCTCTATTTAACCATGATGTTGCGAGGATTCAAAATTGCCAAAAACGCTCCTGATCCGTTTGGCAAATTAGTGGCCGTGGGAATTACCTGCTGGTTTACTTTTCAAGCGCTGGTCAATATCGGATCAATGACCTCAATCTTGCCGCTCACCGGAATTCCTTTGCCGTTCGTCAGCTACGGAAGTTCGGCGATTGTAATTTCTCTTGCCTCCGTGGGAATCTTAATTAATATTTCCAAACAAACCAAGGAAACGGCAATGGTTCCAATCAGAGGGAGGAAAAATGACTGAACTAGCAATTACTGATCCCAGCAACTTTTTTAAAATAGGAGCATTGGATTTTAGAGATTTTATTGAAAAGCAAGAAAAGGTTTGGATGATAATAGTAAACCTGGCTGATTATTTAGAGAAGACCGTCACTCGGCGGGAATTATCCCAAGGCGGGCAAAGCCATCCTTCTGTGGTTATCGCTGGAGAAAAAGTTAAAATTGACGGGGATGTCATAATCGATCCCTTTGTTATGTTAGATGCCAAGCTCGGCCCGATTTGGATCGGAAAAGGAACGAAAATTTTAGCCGGCACCCGAATTCGCGGCCCCGCCTTAATTGGAAAAAATTGCCAAATTTGCGGAGAGGTAAAGAATTCCATAATACTAGACGGAGCTCATTCTGATCATTTATCCAATTACATTGGCGACAGCGTTGTCGGTCAAAATTGCCGTTTAGGATGCGGGACGATTTTAAGCAACCGGCGCTTCGATCGAGGAGAAATAAAAATCAGATTGGGTAATAAACTTATTCCCACCGAAATGGATCGTTTGGGCGCGATTTTAGGCGATCAAGTTAAAACGGGCTGTGGGGCGATACTGGGTCCGGGAGCGCTCGTCGGGAAAAATTCGTGGATTGGGCAAAAGGTCATGGTAAAAAATGAATATGTCGCTAAAAATATTCTGCTGACTTTAAAACAAAATATTAAGGTTAAAAAAATAAGGTCATGAAAATTGCAATAACCGGCGGCGGTACGGGAGGATCAATTACACCCTTGATTGCTATTTATCAGGAATTAAAAAAGCAAGGTGATTTTTGCATTTTTATCGGAGGCCGTTCAACGATCGAAAAAGACTTTGCCGATGAAAACGATATACCATTTTTTTCAATAATCTCCGGAAAATTAAGGCGCTACTTTGATTGGAACAATATTCTCTCGCCGCTGTTCCTGGTAATTGGTTTTTTCCAAGCGCTATACCGATTAATCAAAGAACGTCCCAATATAGTTATTGCCGCCGGCAGTTTTGTCTCGGTGCCGGTAGTATGGGCCAGCTGGTTTTTAAGAATTCCATCGCTTGTCCATCAGTTAGACCTAAAAAAGGGATTAGCCAATGCCTTAATGACGCCTTTCGCCAAAACAATAACGGTTACTTTCCCTGCCTCCTTGAAGGATTTCCCCAGAAAAAAGGCTGTTTTAACCGGAAATCCGATTAGAAAAGATGTTTTTTCCGGAGATACTCACCAGGCACGTCAGACTTTTAATTTAAAGGAGGGCTTGCCGACCGTCTTAATACTAGGCGGAGGAACCGGCGCCCTGGCGATTAATAAGATTTTGAATCATTCCTTAGAATCGTTAGTTTCCTTTTGTCAGATAATCCATATTGCGGGAAAAGGAAAAAACATATTTCAAAACGAAAAGTTCAAGGAAACATATCGCCCCCAAACACTTAATACCGTTTTGAGTAACGGTCAAACAACGCTGTCCGAGAATAAAGAACTGGAGCATTATCACGTTTATGAATTTTTATCGGATGAACTGAAGCACGCCTTTAAAATTGCGGATCTGGTGGTATCGCGGGCGGGGATCTCTACTCTTACCGAGCTAGCGGCCTTAGGAAAGCCGTTGATCATTATTCCTCTTCCTAATTCGCATCAGGAAAAAAACGCCAGTTATTTTGAACGAGAAGGCGCCGCCTTGGTTTTGGATCAAAACTTGCTTAATCCGGAGCTTTTTACCAATTTTATTTATGATTTGTTGAAAAACAAAGATAAGCGCCAAGAATTATCGGCCAATGTCAAAAAACTGTTTTATCCTGACGCTGCCGAAAAGATAGCGGCGGAAATTTATAAAATTACAAAAAAATGAGTTTTGAAAATTTAAAAAAAATCCATTTTATCGGCATCGCCGGAATCGGAATGAGCGCGCTGGCGGCCATGGCCAAAAAATTAGGATATCAGGTTACCGGCAGCGATGGGGCGGCTTATCCGCCCGCCACCACCGTGCTGGCGGAAAATAACATCATCTTTTTTGAGGATTATCAAGAAGAACATATTTCCGATCAAGACTTAGTAGTGATCGGAGCCGGCCAGGAACCAGCCAATAATATTGAGGTAAGAGCAGTAATGAGAAAAGGAATTAGAATAGTCTCCTTTGCCGAATTGCTTTACTTTTTTACCAAAGATAAATTTAGAATAGTGATTACCGGAACACATGGCAAAACCACCACCGCTTCTCTGATCGCTTGGGCCCTAAATTCTTCTGATCAGAAAACTGGTTTTTTTCTGGGCGGTTATTCGAAAGATTTAAAAACAAATTATGCTCTTTCGGCATCCCAGAATTTTGTAATAGAGGGCGATGAATACTACTCCTCCTTTTTTGACAAAAGGCCTAAATTTTTACATTATCGGCCGGCGCTTCTGGTGATAACCAATTTAGACATGGACCATTACGATTATTATAAGAATTTAACGGATTTGGTTGATAAGTTCAGAAAATGCATTAAGATGCTGCCGCCGGAAGGCGTTATTATTGCTTGCCATGATGATAAAAACGTCCGAAAGCTTTTAAAAGATTCCGATCATAAAATCATTTGGTATGGGTTAAAAGGAAAACAACTGAATTGGAAAGGCGAAAAAATAACCTACGCGGATAATCTAATGAGGTTTACGGCAAATAATTTAGCAGCAAAAGAAAAAGTGCCGGTTGAATTAAAAATTCTGGGAGCGCATAACGCGCTGAATTGCCTGGCCGCAATCGCCGTATTGGATCATCTAAAAATTCCCTACGATGCTTTCAAAAAAAGCCTGTTCGATTTTCAGGGGTCGCAGCGGCGCTTTGAAAAAAGGGGTGAAATCGGCGGGGTAATGGTAATTGATGATTATGCTCATCATCCCACCGCCGTTAAAGCGACCCTTGATACGGCCCGTTCGGTCTTCCCTAATCGAAGAATTTGGGCTATCTTTGAACCGCACACTTTTAGCCGGACCAAGGCGACGATTAACCAGTTAGCCCAGTCCTTTGGATCCGCTGATCAAGTGATCATTCCCGATATTTATCCGGCTCGGGAAAAATCCAAAAAAGGAAATGTCACCGCTTCGATGGTAGTTGACGAAATCAAAAAAAATCAGCAAAATGTCTATTATCTGCCAACTAAAGAAAAGGTTTTGGCGTATTTAGTGAAGGAAACAAGACCCCAAGACGTAGTAATAGTGATGGCAGTTGGTAATTTTAACCAAATTGCTGATTTATTACTGGAAAGATTATCTTCAAAATGAAGTAGACTTTGAGATTAAACAAGGTCCAAAGATAAAAACTCTAATTCAGGTATGCCAAGATCTCTCAGAGAATGAAGCAAAAGAAAGGGAAGTAAAAAGCCTAATTAAAGCTGGTAAGGAATTGAAATGCAAAGATTTAGTTATAATAAGCAGAGATAAAGAAGGAGAAGAAATTATAGATAAAGTAAAAATTAAATTTGTGCCTTTATGGAAATGGTTACTTAAATGAAAATGATAAAAAATCAAGTCAGGGGAGCACTTAACTGCCCATTTTTGCAGAGTTCAACGCTTCTGCCATTTTTTATTTTTCAATTTATTTTCAGCCCACCAGCTATAAGCTATTCCAATTACAATCAGAATAGGAATCAAATAAAGATGGCTTTTGAATAACCTAAAATTAAAAAAATAAACTAAGATAAGCCATAAAACAAAAATACCATAAACAATAACTAAAGTAGTTAAAACTAATTCTTCAGCATAAAAAGTTACTTTATCTACTTTTTTAGCTAACCAAGCTCCCCCTTTGACACCAAAATAAAAAATTACTAAAACAAGGGGAGTCATGAAAAGAGGATTGCTTATTCCAAATAAATCTGCTATTGGTTTTATTATATTACTCTCAAGCCCCTTTCCTTTTGCAAAAATTACATCAAGAGAAGCATCAAGAATAACCAATAATATTAGAATAATCCACGCCCAAGTTTTGGATAAAACCACTTTCGGTTGTTTTTTTTGTTTTTTCATTCTAAGTTTACAACTTTAATAACATTAGTTTTATCTTTGACAAAAAATTTCAATCCTGAAGCTTGTCTTGGAATTTCAAAAACATTATAAAACTTTTTCTCTAAATTAGGTTGGAATCCTCCCACTCTGGTGTCTGTTGCAAAAATAATATATAGATTATCTTCACTATCCTTTAATTCTGATTTAAATTGCAAATCAGAAGTAACTTTTCCTAAATTTGTTATCTCTCCATTGACAAAAAGATAAAATCCTGATGAAGAAATAGTTTGTTCATTGTTGACAATTATTTGAGTTTCTTTGCTGACGTTATTTATCTTCATCGAAAAAATATTGTTCCCAAAGGTTAAATTAAATGGTTGCTCTAAGCTGTAGTATTCGTATTGCTGTTCTGGCTTAGGAGTATTAATTCCGCTGATTACTAAAAGAGTAAAATAAGCTGATATAAAAATAATTACTTTTAGTGGTCTGCTGATTCTAAGATATTTTCTTGGAACAAAAACAAAAACACCAAAAACTAAAAAAAGAATCCCTATAAATAATTGGCCTGCTTTAATTGTGACTATCCCTGAAAAAACAGAGATTAACCCTGCTAAACCTATAAATATCCAGCAAGTCACAGTCCAAACACCAATTTCTTTTATTGGTTTTTTATTTATCGGACTTTTTTTCATTTTTATCTATTAAACCAATAATCCAAGAATCTGTCACCATCTCGGGAATTTTCATCTCCATAATTACTGACAATAATTCTGCCTGTTATTGTTCCTCCAGTTATTGGAGCAGAAGGTTCAGGTGCCGGGCTTGATTCAGTAGCAGGAGCAGTTTCAGTCGGGCTTGGTGATGTTTGCGGCTGTTGCTCTTGTTGTGTTTGTTGCTCTTGCTGAGGTGCTTGAGGACAAACCCAATTTCCATTTTGGCAGTAAGGAGCGCCATTAGGAGCACAACTTGGAGCTTGTCCTGAACAAAAATTCTCTTGATTTTGATTTGGTTGCTGTTGTTCGTCTATTCTATTTTCAGGTTGCTGATAATCTCCTGGTTGTTGTTGCGGGTAATTTCCAGGCTGCCTTGTTCCACCGCAATCTTCAGGGCATGCATAAGAATTCATTTTTTCATAATCATCACAAATATTATCAGGGCATTTGATTCCAGATTTATCCCCAGCTACATACTGGCCTGGTTGTTGGTTCATACTGTTTTGATTTCCTTGTCCTATACATATAACCCAGGGGCATCCTCCCCTATTCTCAACCTGAGCATCTTGCCCTCTTGACTTGCAATCTTGTTTCAATTTTTCAATTTGATCTTGACCTTGGCATTGCTGCCCTCCCTGTGCTCCCGGCTGATTTTTATCAACGCAAATCACTATTCTTTTTCCATTCTCATTCTCTAATATAGTTCCCATTCCTTTGTCTCTGCACACTTTTCTCTGCGCTTCTTCTTCTGCAGTTATTTTCTCTCCGGTATTTTGGTCTATCATCTCTCTCTGTCTAAAATCATCTTTAATCTGAACTTGGGCATTATTATAAAATTCTTCAAAACACTTCATTTTTTCATTAACATCTTTTATAGAATTACAATCTCTGTTGAATTGCGGTGCATATGTATTAGTTCCTTGTTTATAATCTTCTCCTTGATTCTGCATTAATTCTCTGCATTTTTTCTCATCCTCCCTGCTTTCCCCTGTTAACCCTATATCAAGGCATTGCTGAGGTGCTCTGGATTGAAACATTATTTTAGTGCATTTTCTTGCGCCATCTTTATCCTGGGGTGTAATCCCGGCATCAGCACATTCTTTAGGGGTATTTTCCTGGAACATTATATTCCTGCATTTAGCCTCATCTTCTCTTGATTCTCCGGTTAATTTAGCATCTAAACATTCTTGGGGTGCATTAAGCTTGAACATTATTCTGTTGCATTCTTCAGGTGTTTTTGCATTAGCTTTTACACATTCTTCAGGAGCAAAGTTATCAAACTGAGCATTAGAATACTTAGCTTCAACTTTTTTCATTACAGGAATTAAATAATCTGGCAATAAATCTTCCGGAGCGCCATTATTCATATTCTCGCAGGCAGTTTTATCTCCATCCATGCACTTCACTGCCAGTGCACTTTGTTCTACACAAAAATCTTCAAACTTCTGGACACCCATACTTTTACAATCACATTGCTTAGGATTCTCAAAACATGCGCTTAATTCATCAAAAAATATTCGTGATTGTTGCTCTTGTTCTGCAGTTAATTCTTTATCCTGCTCTTTCATCCATTTTGGAGAATTATCTTTGGATTTGCAGGAATCAGCATATTGCAGAGGATCTAATTTTGCAAGAGTCTCACACAGCTCTTTAATCTTAGAAGATAACTCTGCAGCAGTTCCAACTCTTTTTTCTTTTTCTATATTTTCATCAAAGCCTTCATTAACCTCTTTCCATTGTTCACCTTCTGTCTTTTCTTTCATATTATTAATTGCACTTTGAACTCTCTCTCCGCTTTCTTTAACTTTACCTTGGATATCTGGAGAAACTTCTATCTCAACAATATCATTATATTCTAATGCCTTATCAAGAACTTTCTGAGCTTCTTCGGGCATTTCTTTATCAACCATTACTTGTGCTTCTGCAATCTTTTCTTCTTTATACTGCAGTGCTTTTTCAGGATTATTCCCGACAGAAACTCTTTCAGCTAAATCATCAATAAAATACAAAGGACTGTCTGGAGTTATTCCAGGATCAGCATTAAACTCTGTTTCCCCATTTTCCTGATTTGATTCAGTTATGGGAGTTGAAGATGATGTTTCTTGATTTGCCTGTTCATCTAAACTATTTGAATCTCCTTCATTAGTCGTACTTTCGTTTTCAGCATAAATAATTATAGAAAACATTAGAATTAACAAGATACCTATTGGAATAAAAAATTGTTTTTTCATCTCTTTTTAGCTTTATATTAATACAATAACAAAAGAAAACTAATATTTAAATGTTTTTAAAAAAATATAACCATCCCCTTATTTTTCACATTCAATTACAATATTCCTTCCTGTTCCAAAGTTCTTCTTAATTATCTTAAATCCAGCACTTTCAAGTTCGCCAATTAATTCTTCTTGGTCATATAAATAATAATACCTGTAAACCTTCTTATCACCTAAATTCCAGCTCACTAATTTCTCTTTATTTTTTCCCCTCCATCTTTTATTTGATTTATTCCAAACAGTTATTAAAGCCCGGCCTTTCGGTTTTAAAACTCGAAAGCACTCAATTAATGTTTTTTTCCGATTCTCTTTTTTTAGAATACAATGAATTGTTGCAATACAAATAATCTTGTCAAAAAAATCATCATCATAACCAGTCTGCCAAGCATTTGCTTTTTTCAATTCAAAATCAATCTCCAGCTTTTTTGCATTTTCCCTGGCTAATTCCAGCATTTCCCTGGAGAAATCAACTCCATATATTTTGCCTTTAAACCCTGAATCAATTAAACTTTTAAAATTCCTCCCACTTCCACAACCAAGATCAAGAATTTTTTTATCATTTTTATCAATAAAATCGTCAATTAAATTACCTTTCCTATCATCCCCAAAATGTGCAACTTTATACTTATTCCATAATGGAGCTATCTTATCCCAGACTTGCTCTTGTGTCAGCTTTTTAATTATATCATCTGCCATTAATAATTTTGGAAAAAGGTATTAAAAAACTATGCGGTTAATAATAAAATCGATT
>PFMD01000017.1 GCA_002784945.1 Candidatus Kerfeldbacteria bacterium CG_4_10_14_0_8_um_filter_42_10 | reverse complement strand
TTCACTACTACAATTTTGAAAGAATACATTTATCTTTAAATGGTTTAACCCCTCAAGAAAAGCTAGAAAGTGTTACCCTTGACTGTTAACTGTACATGATTATCCCTGTAGACTTCTACCTATTGACAAAACATAGCAAAAGACTAAAATACTTTGATAACGAATTCGTTACTTTGACTAGGAGGAATGCATGACGCCAGATCACGAATTAGAAGCGCTGATCCTGACGAAGCTTAGAAGCTACTATTTACCGGATAGTTTGACTGCGATAGCGAGCTTCTACCTGAGGCTGATGGGAATCCAACACGGACCGGTCAAGGTCGATTCCATGCGGATCGCTCTTTTTGCT
Organism: Candidatus Kerfeldbacteria bacterium CG_4_10_14_0_8_um_filter_42_10; assembly: GCA_002784945.1. Lineage (GTDB taxonomy): Bacteria > Patescibacteriota > Patescibacteriia > UM-FILTER-42-10 > UM-FILTER-42-10 > UM-FILTER-42-10. The sequence continues at coordinate 6,672 of PFMD01000017.1, read as the reverse complement.
GAAGCGTTGGCATTAAAGATAGGCCAGGACCCCTTGAACAGTTTTCTGGGCGGCTTATTCCATGACATCGGAAAATTGTATTTTCCAGGACACCTCTTTGACGGAAGAGAAATCAGTGACGCAGAATACGAAGCTCTGAAACAACATGCGCGGATCGGCTTTGAAGTCTGGAAAGAAATCCATCCACTGATCGCAATGTGCGCGGGACTACACCATTCCTACAAACCCCAAGAAGGTGGCATCACTCCAGCCGATTTTCCTTCCGAATGGGATTCTAAAACCATTCAAGAAGGAGGGAAGCTTGCCATCATTGTCTCGATCGCCGACTTCATTAATGCTGCCATCTATCGCCACACCCGTGTTCGAGACGGTTCTAACAGCAACGGCAATGGCCTTCGGGCAATGCTTCAAGAGAAGTATCCTGAGCATCAAGCAATCGTGGAAGCTGCGCTTACCGTTCTTTCCGAAAACAAAAAATAGCGAGTTCATCTTCGCTATTCAACCCTAGTAAGGCGGACAACAACCCTGCTCCGCCTTTTTTCTTTTAATTAGATTAAAATAAAAAAGTGTTTTTTCTCACTCAAACCATCACGGCTAGTTATAATTTTTACTGCTTGTCATAGGAACTTTGACGTAGATATTTTTTCATTAAAAACAGAACGGCAATAATGAGAATAAAAGCTGTTAAGGACATTAAGGGAACCGTGATATACCCCAGATAAGTCGGCCCTTTGGCACTACAGGAAACATCAGATAATTGGGAGCAAGGCGCACTGGACAATACCGATGCAAAATTCTGGAGAAAAATATGATAAGCAGCGAATATAACACCAATTAAAGAAAGCGCCATACCGTATGGTGCTATACCTTTATCTCTTTTGGATAAAGCGATGAAATATAAAATAACCTGCGGATACATAAAAATTCGCTGGAACCAGCACAACCGACACGGAGGTATCTTGGCGATTTCTGATAAAAACAAGCTGCCGGCCGTAGCGATTGTCGCTACGATCAGCGCAAAAAAGACAGCATTTCTGCCGAAAAAACTTTTTATTGCCCCAGCCCAAGACTGTTTTTTAAATATAAAGGCTAAAACCCAAATTATAATCAGTACCTGTCCTAATATCGTTAGAAAGGAAAGGATATTTAATACCGTCGGAGTTAGCGAGCTAGACATAATTTTACTTATAATTACCTAATTATTCTGAATAATAGGAGTTTTAGGGAATCATCGACCCTAATTTTGCCTATCCGCTATTTTAGCAGGGAAAGAAGGTGTCGAACCATCATCTTAGGTTTTACCTGCCCGCCGTATGGAAAAGATACTAAAAAAAACATGTTCATTCCATTCCTCTTAAATGGCAGGGGTTGAAGGAATTGAACCCTCGTCTACGGTTTTGGAGACCGTTGTTCTACCGCTGAACTAAACCCCCATCATTTTAAAGGAATGTTTATTTTTCCGTACTCCGTCCGGCGGGGAGACCCGCGTTCTACAGTTGAACTATTCCCCCACAGGTTTAAATCCTAAATTGCAAGCACCGAATTCTAAACCACAAATTCCAATTTTCAAAACTTGCTTTTGAATAAGTGCTTCGAATTTGGAACATTGGAGTTTTGGTATTGTTTGGGATTTGGGATTTGGATTTTAAAATGCTGGTTTTGCTTAACATTTTTGCAAACCAGAATTTACAATCTATACACGCCGGGCTATTTCGTTTCTTTATGAATAGTATGCTTCTTGCACCACTTACAATGTTTTTTAAGCTCTATTCTGTTTTTAATTATCTTTTTATTCTTTTTGGAATGATAATTAATCCGGTGACATTCCGAGCATTCTAGTTTTATTAGGTTATCTTGAGACATGGATTTAAGTTAATTATGTTAATTCCTTAAATACTATTTTCTGGAGCCGCCTCTCGGATTCTCCGCCCGAGGCGGATTCGCCCTACCTTTGATTTATAATACAATGTGGCGGAGGACCGAGGATCTACTGTTTACCCGCCTGCCGATCGCCTGGAGCCGAGAAGAGGAATCGAACCCCCAACCTACGGTTTACAAAACCGTTGCTCTACCGTTGAGCTATCTCGGCATGGTGCCCTTCAATTTCACTCAGGACACTACTCGATATACTACTAAACAATCTTTAGTCGTCTGAACGTGAGTGGTCGAAGACCACGAGCGACGAGCGATAGCGAGGAATCGAGTGGTGGGCCGGGAGGGATTCGAACCCCCGAAGGCGTAAGCCAGCAGATTTACAGTCTGCTCCAGTTGACCGCTTTGGTACCGACCCCTAATACTATTCCTTGTTTTTTATTTTAATATGCTATTTAAATATTTCCTACCCTGGCCAGACTTTAGAAATTTTTCTCTTTTCATTGCTTCGGCACGAGTATTATATGTTTCTGTGTATATTAATTTCCATGGCATTCTTCCTTTTGTATAACGGCATTTACCAGCATTATGCTCCATGACTCTTTTTTCAACATTATCAGTAGTTCCAACGTATCTATTTGAATAATTGATACTTATTATAACGTAAATAAAGTACATTTCTGTGTAATTAAGGATTCCTCGCCTGAGGCGAGTGCGCCTCGGGCGCAGAACCTACGAAGGCGTAAGCCAGTAGATTTTCCGCCCGAGGCGGATCCGTCCTTTGGCGGAACAGTTACTGCCCCATTTGACCACTTTGGTATCGACCCTTAAATATGGAGTTGCGACATTCACCCTGTTACTTCTGGAGCCGTTGGCCGGAATTTCCGCCCGAGGCGGATCCGCCTTTCGTTGTATTTTCTCATACAAGGTGGCGGAGAACCGGCGACCCCGATAGTATGACCCTTTGGTCAAACTACGGGGCAAGTATGGAGTTGCCCCGCCCGCCAGCCGCCTGGAGCCGATGCGCGGACTTGAACCGCGGACCTACTCCTTACCATGGAGTTGCTCTACCAACTGAGCTACATCGGCGCCTGGCGGCGGGCAGGTCTACCAGCTGAGTTACAACGGCCCAACTACGCTTAGGCATTCACCCAAGCTACGTTGGGCGAGCGGATTGTTTAAATCACACATCCTCGCCCGCCAAAGCCTGAGTGTAACGAAAGCGTCGGCGGGAGCTACAACGGCTTATATTAAGACCGGAAGTAACGGGGCCAACTTAAGCTACGCCAATACTCTTTTATAAACTTTCAATTTTCTTTTCTAGTTCGTTCAGTTTTTGGTTTTCGGGATTGACCTTTTTCAATTTTCGATAAGTTTCTTTAGCCAAAAACCTGTTCTTTTGGAGTATACTGATTTCTAGTAATGCGTCAAGGTACTTGGGATTATTGGGATCAAGCTCAATCGCTTTCTGGATATATAGAACCGCCTTTTCAAAGTCCCCTAGATCCTTGTATACCTGACAAATATCACAATGCACGCCACTATCCTTGTCTTCAAGTTTTAGCGCGTGCTGAAAAGCTTCAATGGCATGTTCGTAATCTTTTTGCGCCAGATATACTTTTCCTAGACTGTCATAAGCCTCTACTTTTCTGTGATCAAGACTGATAACCTGAATAAATTTTTTTTCTGCTTGGCTGTAATCTTCGTTGTTATAAAGTTCTTCTCCCTCGGAGAGTAAAGCTCTTATTTTTTGCTGATTAATATTCCCGACATCACCAACCGCTTGTGATTTCTCTTGATAATGTCTTTCCAGTTCTAACGCTTTGCTATAAGTAAGCTTAAAAATCTTACCCAGGAACTGAAGAATTGGTTTTATAACCTTACCTAAATTATCTCTCAGCCATTCCAGTTTTCTCCGCAATCGCATTTCTATGATATCTTCCTTTTTTTGCTCTATTCTTTCTTGAGGTACAGAATCAACATCAATACCAGCCAGAATGGAAAATTTTCGGAAAAAAATTACTAATAAAATAGTCGAGCTGGCCACCAGTAGAATAAGAACGGAAATATCTAATATCATAATTGATCGTTAAAGACTCAATCTAACAAATTTTCCTATTTCTATCTTCTCTCCTAATTTTGATATTTTCTCGGTCACCAAATCTTCGATTGTCTTTTTTTCATCTTGGAAATAAGGTTGTTTTAACAAACAAATTTCCGAATAGAACTTGCTTAGTTTGCCTTCAATTATCTTGTCAATAATATTTTTCGGCTTCTTATCATTAATCATCTGTTCCCGATAAATTTCCCTTTCTTTTTCTTTTTCTTCCTCCGGAACATCATGGGGCGAAAGATAAGATGGGTTCATGGCCGCTATCTGCATGGCAATGTTGTGAGCAAGCTCTTTAAATTCTGCGTTGCGAGCGACAAAATCAGTTTCGCAGTATAATTCGACCAATGCCGCCACCTTGCCGTTAGTATGAATGTAATGGCCGATCCATCCTTCTTTTGCTTCTCTTGATTGTTTTTCCGCTGCTATTTTTTGCCCTCTTTTTCTTAACAATTCTATGGCTTTTTCAATATCGCCATTGGTTTTTTCCAGAACCTCTTTAGCATCCATTACTCCCGCTCCTGTCTTCTGCCTTAATTCCCTGATTTGATCCATTGATGTCTTCGGCATTGTAATATTCTTATTTGTTAGTATTAACTCTACTTATAAATTGACGGTTTCTTTGTTGTTTGCGTTTTCTGATTGATTCTGCTTTCTCAGCATCTTTCCTTCATTAACCGCTTCGGCCACCAAACCGGTAATATACTCAATCGATTTGGTCGCATCATCATTGGCGGGAATAACATAACTGATCGGATCGGGGTTAGTATTAGTATCAACCATCGCGACAATCGGCACTTTTTTCTTACTGGCTTCTTGGATAGCAGTCTTTTCCTCTCGAATATCAACCACGAATATGGCATTGGGTAAAGAGCGCATATCTTTTATCCCTCCCACCAGGCGATCCAGTTTTTCTATTTCTTTTTCGAATTTCGACCGTTCTTTTTTGGTGTATTTTTCCAATTCACCAGACTGTCTTTCTTCTTCCAATTTTTTCAGTTTTTTCTGAAGCTTTGATACATTCGTAAAATTAGTAAATAGCCCTCCCATCCACCTTTCCGTCAGGTACGGCATACCGCAGCTTTGGGCATGTTTTTTGATTATATCTTTGGCCTGCCTTTTAGTACCTAAAAAAAGAATCTGCCCACCTTCTTGAGCAGTTTTTTTTATAAAGGCAAGCGCCTCGATTAGCTTTTCTAATGTTTTCTCTAAATTAATGATGTGCACTCCATTTCGAACCGTAAAGATATGAGGTTCCATTTTGGGGTGCCGACGAGACTTTTGATGTCCAAAATGGACACCATTTTTCAATAAATCAAGAAGGGTTACTTCTTTCATGATTTTTCCTTTCATCCTCTACTCCTTTTCTTTAACCTAATCCAAATATTTAGTTTGGACAAGGATGGTTAAAGGCCGCTTTGGGCTAATCGGAGTATGCGGGTTGTTAATTTTTAAGCTTTATTATTGTAGCCTAAAGAGCAAAAAAAGGCAAGTCGGGGCGGTTTTAAACACTGCCTTTGACAAGACAGCGTCATTTTCCAGGAAAACATCGGTAAAAGTTGCATTATTAGACGGTTTTTGCTAGGATATAGCCAAGCTTATTATTAATCTAAATCCCTAAATTCATGAAAAAAAACGTTCATCCCGACTATCATCCTGATGCGGTAGTTACCTGCGCTTGTGGCAACACTTTTACCACCGGTTCAACCGTTAAGGAAATCAAAGTGGAAATCTGTTCTGCTTGTCATCCTTTTTATACCGGAAAACAAAAATTTGTTGATACCGCCCACCGCGTTGATCGATTCAAACGCCTGCAGGAAAAAGCCGAGGTTATGAAAAAAACTAGAACTGCCAAGAATAGTAAAAAATCAGTTAAAAAAGTTCAAAAGTCAGAAACTAAAAAATAACTGAATTTAATATATCCCTTTTCTTTTTAAAACGATAAGTCAAGGGATATTTCGTTTCAGAATGGAAGAAAAATTCAAAAAACTAGCGGAACGTTTCGACGAAATAGAAAGGATTCTTCAAAATCCGGAGATTACTAATGATCAAAAAAAGCTGCAAGCTTTTTCCAAAGAATACAATGAACTGAAAGAAACTATTAATTTAGGATCAAAATTAGCAGAAATAAAAAGAGCTCTTCAAGAAACTGAGGATACTATTAACAATGAAGAGGAAAAAGAATTAAAACAGATGGCAGAAGAGGAACGTGAGAGGCTTACGGCAGAAAAAAAAGAAATTGAAGAAAAAATAAAATTCGCCTTCTTGCCTAAAGACCCCCTTGATCAAAAGGATATCATTGTAGAAATAAGAGCCGGAGCAGGCGGAGAAGAGGCCGCGCTCTTTGCCGCAAACCTTTTTAGAATGTATTCTCGTTATGCCGAGAATAAAGGTTGGAAAACTCAGCTTCTAAATACCAGCCGCACCGGGATCGGAGGCTTTAAAGAGGTTATTTTTGAAATCAGCGGTTCCAACGTTTATAGTAATTTAAAATACGAAAGCGGCGTCCATCGAGTGCAGCGCGTTCCTGAAACGGAAAAAAGCGGCAGGGTTCATACCTCTACCATTACCGTAGCGATTCTGCCCCAAGCAGAGAATGTCGATATAGAAATCAAACCAGAGGATTTAAGAATCGACGTGTATCGATCATCTGGGCACGGCGGGCAAAGCGTTAACACAACTGATTCCGC
>PFMD01000024.1:952-82940 GCA_002784945.1 Candidatus Kerfeldbacteria bacterium CG_4_10_14_0_8_um_filter_42_10 | reverse complement strand
TGTTTTAGTATATACATGATAGTACAAAGATGAATGGTTAGACAGCTGCATTATATCTCTTTGTACCATTTGGGTGGGAATACCCTTATACAATCCATTGACTTATCTTAATTTATGTGCTAAAATAAACTTACAATATTAACTAATTCAGGACGGTCTAAAGAGGAGACTAATGTCCCGTTTTTGGAATAAAGATAAAAGAAAAAGTACCTGTCGTTCAAAAAGAACGATGAGACATAAAGAAAACAAAAAACTCTTAATAAGGAGGATAAAAAAAGGGAATTCCAAAAAGAGAGTTAATTTGAGCGTGTTTGTAAAAAAGCTAAGCCGCTCATTTTTAGTTATCCCAAAAACCTTTAAAAAAATACGCTTCTCGGAATACCTAAAATCAATATTAAAAAAATTGAGCTTGTGGTCAGGTAAAAAAGGATCAAAGAATCTTATTAGGCCAAGAAAGGCTTATGCTTTTTTGACTCTTTTCAGGAAAAGAAAATTTCAATTAACCTCTGTTATCTTGTTGATTTTTCTGGGGTTTGGATATTGGGTTTACTACTCAGTAATAGTTAAGGCTGTTTCGGCAACTTACACCCTTGATTCGCAATCAGACTGGGAGGCCGGGGAATATTATTCTGGTACAATCGATACGACAACGACAGCCGATTCAATTCAGATTTCAAGCGGTGCTGGCGGTACGTGGAGTGCGGAGACACCCGGTTTCATTACCGATGAGGAAGGATACGGGCTTTGGTCGTACCATCCGCCATACTACGGCGCTGACCTGACGACAGACGGATATTATATTTACATTATTATCGGCAACCGCCGTCCGTATCTCATTCGGTACAACCCTGAACTGAATACGTTTAAAAAGCTCACGGACGCGCCGACTGCATTTCTCTATGGCGGATCAATCGCCTACTACGATGATGCCCTGTACGCCATTGATGGAGGAGAACAGAACGAAAACGGCGATGCGGGAAAGCATTTCTACAAATATGATATTGCCTTGGAAACGTGGTCACGGCTGGCGGATGCCCCGGAAGATTGGGGACTAGGATCGGATATTGTATCTAACGGCACCGGTCTTATCTACGCGGCCCGGGGAAGATCAACGGCGACTTTCTGGTCATACAATATTGCGACCGATACTTGGGACGATACCCTGCCAGCAATACCGGGATACCAGGTTTACACAACAACGGGTCACGCGCTGGAATATGTTGATGAATCGTACGGAGATCCGACTGCGTGCGCGCAAGGGTGCGTTTTTGCTATGCGGGGAAACGGCAATCGCGAGTTCTTCCGTTTCGATATCGCCGAAAGCCAGTGGTACACGGCAACAACTATTCCGGTCGCGCTTGGCGGGCCCCACTACGGCGGTTCAATGGCTTATGACCCCACAGACGGTTATGTTTACATGCTCCGCGGATATAACACGGACGATTTCTTTAAATATGACGTAGACACAGAAACGTGGGACGTTAACATCACAGATACGCCGGATGCGCCGGGCACTGTCTATGGCGGTGGATCACTCCTCCGATACGGCAACTACCTGTACGCCATCCGCGGGAATGGCACTCCCGAATTTTGGCGGTATGATCTTACCAACGAACACTGGGACTCAATTTCAACACCTTTAAACGTTGGGAACAGCTACGAGGGGAGCATGATCTCGTTCGTCCCGAACGGGGCTGACTGCAGCGACGTTGACGGGTGTCTCTTCGTTGCCCAAGGAGAGAACACGACGACATTCTGGCGGTACGACATCAATGCGCATGCGTGGACGACGCTGAATGTAATCCCCGGCGGTATGCGGGAAGGTAGCTCGATCTGCTACAACGGTAATGGAACGATCTATGCTCTCCGGGGAAATAATACGCTGAATTTCTACAGCTACAGCATCTCTGGGGGAACGTGGAGCACGTTGACCAGCATGCCTGCCACTCATTCAGGAGGGACGGCGGGCTCGCTGAACGCCCGATATGGCGGTGGGGTAACCTGTATGGGAGCAACGGTGTACGCCCAGAAAGGGAACAACAACAATCACTTCTTCAGTTATAACGGCGTTTGGGCGGAAGAGAAGGTCCCGCCGTACTCTATTTACGCGGGAGGGGCGATTACGAACGACGGCACTTACGTCTATTCACTTATGGGTTACTGGCGGAGCGAATTCTACCGGTACCAGCCGGGCGTGGGCTGGACAGCGCTGGCGTCGCTCCCGACAAGCACATACTACGCGGATGATATTGTCTACGACGGAACGAATTACATCTACACGGCGTCCGGCGATTACCGCGACTACTTCTGGCGATATAGCATATCGGATGATACGTGGGAGCGCTCAATCGACTTTCCAGAGCGGACGAGCGGCTACGGAACAGGCATCACCTATGATACTGGCACGGATACGCTCTACGCGTTGCGCGGATTCAACACAACCTCAATCTACAAAGCCGATATGTCGACGAATCAATACGCGGATTCGGTTTCGTGGATTTCCGATACGCTTGACCTAAAATGGGTAGAATCGTTCACAAGTTTTGCTGCCTCATCGACGACGCCTGGAGCAACATCAATCGCCTACTACTCCCGGACATCCACCGACCAAGTCAATTGGTCGTCGTGGGCCGCAATCTCTGGGGGAACAATTTCTTCACTCGCGCGGCGCTATGTTCAGATTAAAGTCACGCTTACTTCCGATGGAACAAACACCCCGACGCTTTCAGACTTCACCATTACCTATGAGAAGGACAGTGATAATCCAACGAACCCGACCGTTACGGGTTATGCAGACTCCAGCAAAGCGACAACCGTAACGTCCGGCAGCTCGGCGTACTACACCAATCCCTACTTTGAACTTTCCGGAGCAACGGACGAAAGTTCCGGTATTGCCGGCTACTACGTGCAGTGGACGACAAACGGATCGGCTGACCCTTCCTCGAGCGAGGACTACTATCAGACGGGTACGACGTACGAGGTGAACACGGATTTAGTAAGCGGTACGACGTACTACCTGCGGATTGTGACAAAGGATAACGCAGGCAATACATCTTCGGCGGTGTCCGGTTTTACATACACCTATAATGGTATATCGCCCGCCTCAACGCAGACGTGGACGGTCCAGGCAGACTTTGAAGCGGCCGGGACAACATCTTCCAACGTTAACACCGCAGCGGGCACAGGAACCGCAATGACTTTATCCTCTATTGCGGAGGGGTTGTGGATGGACCTGCCGTCTACGTTCGGCACAGCAGCACTAACAACGGCGTATAACGATACAGCTATGGCCTTCGATGGTGATGATACAATCTTTGTTCTCCGATCCGTGAACTCCAAAAGTTTTTTCAAGTACACCATCTCGTCAAAAACATGGTCGTCGCTTGCTGACATCACCAGCACGGCGAACGCATACTACGGAACCACCATTACCTACATCCCGAATGGCACCCAGTGTGCGGATGCTTCGGGGTGCGTCTTCGCGCTCGTTGGCAATAATTCAACGGAGTTCCTCCGCTATAATGTCGGCGCAAATACGTGGACGGCGCTCCAAGCGTACGGCGGCACCGGCGTCGGTTACGGCGGGTCCATGGTATGGAACGGCGGTGATTATATCTTTGCGTTCCGGTCAAACAACTCGACCGAGTTTTACCGGTACAGCATTTCTGGAAACAGTTGGGTCACAAGGAGCTCTCCGTCGTACGCGTTCAACTACGGTTCATCAGCAGTCTTTGTTCCGAATGGTACTTACTGTAGCGACGCATTAGGATGCATTTTTGCCCTGCGTGGTGCAAGTACGTCGCAATTTCTCCGCTATGATGTCAGCGCGAACACCTGGACGAACATAACAGCCATTCCGTTCTACGTCCAGTATGGCGGAGCGCTTCTCTACAATAACGGTACTATTTATGCGACCCGTGGTTACGCGTCGGATAATTTCTTCTCATATGATATTTTGAATGACCGCTGGGATCCTCTCGCCAGTCTTCCCTCAACACACTACTTCGGATCGAGTGCAGGGATGGTCTATGATACAAACACAGATATCATTTATATGCTTCGTGGGTATAATGAGTACTCTTTCTACAGTTATGACGTAAGAAACAATAAATGGCTGAACACGGGCATCCCGCACGACCAGACGTCTAACGGCTTCTACTATGGCGGCATCACCTACGATGGGGGTGATACCATTTACTACGTGCGGGGGAACAACACTACGGATTTCTACAAGTACACGATCTCGACCGGCACGCATGAGCGCTTGATGGACGCCCCGATCCCTATGTATGTCGGCTCGGATGTTGTCTATGTGGGTGGTAAGGTTTATGCGGCCGGATCATACAATAAAGATAATGAGTCAAAAATGTATATCTACGACGTGGCGACTAATATGTGGTCAAATGGCAACGCCGCACCGGCGTGGCTCGGCTACGGAGCGAATCTTGTCAACGGCGAGGACGGTGCGATCTACACTGTCCGCGGACAGAATACGACAACAAACTACAAGTACACCATCGCCACGGATACCTGGTCCACCGTCGCGTCAACTGTTCCAGCAGCCGTCTACCAAGGTGGCTGTGCGGTAAAGGCGAGCGATGGCGGCACTGACTACATCTACCAGATCCGCGCACAGAATACCGCAGATATCTTCCGATTCAACATCGGCACCCAGACGTGGGACGGAGCGACGACGCTTACCGATGCGCCTGGGAACATCTACCAGTCCGACGCGTGTACCTATGACGGCAGTGATCTGATTTACGTCGTCGCCGGCACGAACGCGAACACGAACGTCTACGTATACAGCATTTCTGGCGACAGCTGGGGTACGATAAGTACGAATGACGAATACTGGTATTATGGCGCTCTGGAGACAGGTACAAACGGTATTCTCTACGGTTTTCGCGGTTACAATACTTCGGCACTGACTCGATTCGTGCCCGCCTCTTCGTCAACAGGGTTCGAACAAAACGGCACGTGGACCTCGCAGATTCTTAACCTTGGATCGATCTACGACTTCGGCGGCCTGACGGTGAATGATACGACGCAGACAAACACATCGCTTAAGTACGAAATTCGTTCCTGCTCTGACGCTGGCTGTTCGAGCGATCCTGACGACGCCAACTGGGCAGACTGGGATGAGGTGTCAAACCAATTCACGTACGGTTCAACCGATTACTACACGGTTGACTCTACGCCAGCGCGGTATGTGCAAGTCCGGGTTACGTTTTCCTCCGATCAAATATACACCCCGACAGTTAATGATATTACGTTGAGTTATTATTCAGATGCTACTGCTCCTACTAATCCTTCTTCCGCATCGGGTTATACTGATAATACTAAAGCTACTTCTATCAGTAATAATACTTGGACTTATGATGCTAATCCCTATTTTGAATGGACCGCCACCGATAATTCAGGTGGAATTGGTGTTGATGGATTTTATGTTTATTTTGGGACAAATAGCAGCTTGGATCCGATAGATAATGCGGCTGATCCTACTAATAAGGCCTATAAAAGCGGAACTAATTTCTATACTGTTTCAGGCGGCACTACCGGTTCCTGGAACGCCGCTACCCAAAGCGCTTCCGCTTTAACCTCGGGTACTTATTATCTTATTATCCGGACCAAGGATATTAATAATAATACGGCTTTATCTTCAGGGGTGCTTTATACCTTTAAATTAGATATCATCAGCCCTTCTAATCCCACGGGAGTCAGCGTTTCGCCATCTGGTTATTCTTCCACCAATAGTTTTGCTTTTTCCTGGACCGCTTCTTCTGATACCGGCGGCTCCAGTGTGGCTTATTATTGCTATAAAACCGGAGCCGAAGGCGCGGAAGATACCTGTATCGCTTCTTCCAATACCAGCGTTTCCAGCATTCAAGCTTATCAATCCAGAGGTAATACCTTTTATGTTCGGGCGAAAGATGGGGCGGGTAATTATTCTTCCAGTTACGCTTCCACCACTTACTATTATGCCGGCGAAGCTCCTACCGCTCCGGCGAGCGTCGTGGTTTCACCAACATCTCAAACCAACAATAACACTTTTTCATTTTCCTGGAGTTTACCGGACACCTGTTTAGGACAAACGCCTTGTGAAGCCAGTGATATTTTAAGATACTGTTATACCATTAACGAGTTGCCAAACGCTGTCAATTGCGGGACTAATACAGGCGGCAGCACTACCCCAAGTCCGGATGGCGGTTGGACTACTGATACCCAGACAACCAATCGCTTATTGTCAGGGTTCTCCGCCGCTACCCAGCAGGGTACTAATACTCTTTATATCGTTGCTACTGACTTAATCAATAATATTGATTACAGTAATTATGTTACCGCAACCTATATTTTTGATTCTACTGCGCCGGGAGTACCTGCCAGCATTCAGGCTACAGACTCATCTGATCGATCCACCAGCCGTTATTCTATTACTCTGACTTGGGATGAACCGGATGATGTAGGAGCGGGAGTTGATTTGTATAATATCTACCGTTGTGAAGAGGATTGCCAGAATCCTTCTACCGTAAATGATCCTCCTGATAATTACACTAAAATTGCCTCTACTTCCACTTTGGGTTATTTAGATACGGGCCTTGATAATACCATTACTTATACTTACTTCACCAGAGCGATTGGTCCGGGAAATGCCGCTTCGGGTAACTCTGCTTTAGTAGAAATGAAGCCGGAAGGAAAGTTTAAGAGCGCCCCTTCTATGAGCGGTCAGCCGGGCGTTCAAACCAGAATTCGTTCTGCGGTGGTTGAATGGCTAACGCTTGATGATCAGGATAGAGAAGGAAACATTATTCCTCATCCGGCGACTTCTTTTGTGGAATATGGGGAAACAGCTTCCTACGGTAATGAAACTGGAACATCTGATATGGTTAGTGAGCATGAAGTTACTTTGACTGATTTAACTCCGGAAACGACCTATCATTTCCGCTGCAAATGGGTGGATATTGACGGTAACATCGGTTATTCCAGTGATTTCACTTTTACTACCAATGGCGCGCCATCTGCTCCTATCAATCTAGAGGTTGACCCGGAATGCAACACTGTTAATCGCTTCAAGTTTACCTGGGGCGCTCCCACTGACGAGGGTGTTACCGTAGCCGGATATTTTTATGTGGTGAATAATATTCCCACTGAAGACAATGTCTCTTTTACCGCCAATACTTATATTGGTCCTTACGACGCTGCCACTCAGCAAGGAATCAATACTTTTTATGTGGTGGCGGTGGACGACTCCGGCAATATCAATTATGCCAATTATGCATCGGTTGACTTCGAAGCCGAGACCGAACCTCCGGGACCTCCACAAGCTGTGACTATTACCGATTCCTCTGATCGTGATGCCAAGCGTTATTCCATTACCATTACTTGGGACCCGCCCGAAGGATATGAAACGTCATCTTCAGAAGATGAAACTGAAATAGTTTACTATTCTCTTTATCGCAAAGTTGGGGAAAAAGACAGTTTTTCAGAAATTGCCAGATTTACCTCAACCGGATTTTTAGACACCGGTCTTGATAGCTCTAAAGAATATTTCTATAAAGTTGTTGCAGAAGACAAAGCCGGTGCGGCATCCAAAGCTACTGACATAGTTTCAGAAGTACCTGAAGGCCGCTATACCCAGCCGCCGGCCATTACCGTATCACCTGTCGCCACGCCGGATTCGTTTTCCGCTGACATCGTTTGGGAAACGGAAAGAATCGCTTCTTCTTTCGTCGAGTTTGGTTTAAAGGCCAATGATTTAACGGAAGAACAAGGTACCGCTGATTTAATCGCAAAACATGAGATTGAAGTTACGGGGTTAAAATCGGAAACCACCTATTATTATCGAATAAAGAGTATTGACGTTGATGAGAATATCGCTTATTCCGAGATTGACAGCTTTACCACTTTAGAAGCGCCCAGAGTATTAGAGGTAAAAATCAGTGATGTTAAACTGTATGATGCAATTATCAGTTGGGAAACTAACAAAGAATCAACGGCCGTGATTCAATACGGCACTACGGCTAATTACGGCTTGACTTATACTGATACTTCCGGATCCTACGCCCTGACTCATACCGTTAAGCTGGAAGGTTTAACTGACAGCACTACTTATCACTTAAGAATCGGCGGTGAAGACCGCAACGGCAATCCGATTGCTTCGGATGATTATATCTTTGCCACTCTAACCTTTCCTGAAGTTCTAACCGTTTCTTCCCGCAACCAGTCCGAAGGACAGACGGAAGTGACTTGGACCACTAATGTGCCAACTACTTCTGAAGTGGAATACTACAGTGAAAATATTCCTCCCAAAACGCAAGGTAATACCGCCATGGTGAAAGAGCATGTTATTCTTCTTTATGGATTAGAAGACGCCACTCTCTATAAGTTTAAAGTGAGAGGATCAGATGAATTCGGCTATGAAGCGGTTTCCGATGAGAATGAATTCACTACCTTAGAAGATACCACTCCGCCAGTGGTAAGCGGAATTCAGTCGGAATCAAACACGATTGGCGCCGGTGAAGAATCCAAAGTGCAAATCATCATCTCTTGGAAAACCAATGAGGCGACTACTTCTCAGGTGGAATACGGAGTAGGCTTGGGAGCAACCGAATTTACCGAACAAACCGATGAAAACGCCGAACTGGTCATGGATCATTTAGTGGTTATTTCAGATCTTGCTCCGGCTAAAACTTACCGCTTTAGAGCGGTTTCCCGAGATAAAGCGGGAAATACCACTAAATCCGGCGCTTATACCGTGTTGACCTCCCGAAAAAGAGAATCATTTTTACAGCTGATTATTTCTAATCTGGAGGAAACTTTCTCTTGGATTGGAAGGATCGGCGGTTCATTCTAGGTTTTTGTAAGAATAATGAAGAAGGAGAAAGAAAAAAAACAAAGTGGCAATGAGAAGGATTTAAAGCGAAAGCTAAAAGCTGCTTTAGCCACGCTTAGCGTATATCAAAAAAAGTTTCAGATTTACCGCCAAAAATACTGGATCCAAACCAGTATTTCTGTTTTATTGATTCTCGCTCTCGCCGTCTTCCTTTACCAGGGACCAATCACTAAAGCCGCTCCTACTCAGGATTTCAAATCCATTACCACTCAAGCCCAGTTTGATCAAGGAACCTTCTCTAGTGCAGTATCCCAAAGTATCAGCGGCGGGGAAGTGAGACTGGCTGGTTCAGCCGGGCCGGATAATACTCAATACAAAAGAACCCTTACTATTAATAACAGCAGTAACTCTAATACTTTAACTAATTATCAAGTATCTTTAACTTTAGATACCGCTGCTTTAATATTGGCCAGTAAGATGCAAGGCGACTGTGATGATATCAGGTTCAAGGATGCTGATGATTCAACCAACTTGGATTTTTGGCTGGATGGTCCTTGCAATAACGCTTCTTCTAAAATCTGGGTGGAAGTGCCTTCAATCCCTGCTTCCAGTTCAAAAAGTATTTATTTATATTATGGAAGCGGTTCGGCTGCCAGTCAATCATCAATAGCGAATACGTTTATTAGGGAGATTACCGGAGTAATTGGCGCGTGGACCTTGGATGAAGCTTCTGGAAATGTTGCAGATACATCGGGAAATAATTACACAGGAACGCCTACCGGCACGACTGTTGATACGGGAAAGTTCGGTAATGCCAGGAATTTTGCAGGCAATAATAATTATATTACGACCAGTACGGCGGTTGGGACGGCAGTTGCTATTTCCATGTGGGTAGTTGATGCCGTACCGCCGAACCCTTACGGCATGCTTTGGCGAACTGGACCGAATGGCGCCGGACCGGACGCATTTTTCTATAATGGTAAGATCAGCTTAAATACTTGGAATGGCGATACGAATTCATTTTGCACGATCCCGGCAAACGCAGCGGATGGTAATTTTCATCATTATGTTTTTAATGTTGCTACTGATACTGGAAATACGAATCTTTATTATGATAATTCGCTTTGCGGTGCCGCTACTTATACCAATCCCGCTGCCAATAATTTTACAATGTCATCGGGCGTCGCATATGACTGGTATGGAAAGATAGATCAGACGCGTGTTTATAGTCACACCCTTACCACTGGCGAAATAGCCGATCTCTACAGCAATTACGGCTACGTGACCACCAACTATCCGGGCAAAGAATTGATAAGGAAATATTCATCGCCTGAACCTTCCACATCCGTAGGAATCGAAGCCGCCACGCTTCAATCTTCCGGTACCTGGACTTCACCTTCTGACGCTAATGCCATAGATGTTATTTGGAATGGCGGCTGGAGCGATAATGGCAATGGCAATGCTCTTGAATCCTCGGTAACTATACCAGCCAACACTAATATCGATTTTGAAATGAGGTTATCCACTAACCGTTCTTCCTGGACTTCTTGGTATGATATGACGGACGAGGATGCCAACAGCGGCAGATATGGCGTTTCTGCCGCTACCTTAGAAACCCAGTTTCCTCAAAGTACCTACAAAACCTATCGGTATCTTCAAGTTAGAGCCACTTTGACCCAAACAGATGGCGTTTCCAACCCCACTCTTTCCGATATCACCATCTATTATCTCAAAGATGTGGATCCTCCTAGCTCTAATGTTACCTCGGCTCACTGTTATACCGATTCGGGCATGGGTACCGAACTGACCACTGATACCTGGTACAACGATGACAATATCTACTGCACCTGGTCAGGCGCTACTGATCCTGATTCCGGAGTGGCCGGCTATTACGTGTATTTCGGTCTAAATAATTCTGCCGATCCCGAAGACGACGGTTCCAGCCATAATGAGGATAATAGCACTTTTTCTTCTCTGACTTCCGGCAACACTTACTATCTTCGCCTAAAAGCCTACGATTTAGTGGGTAATACCGTAACTACTACCTACCAAGGTTTTATCTACAAATTCGACTCAACCGCTCCTACTTCCCCCGGCATCGCCGCTGCCGACCCGGCCGGATATTCCAACGTTAATTCCTTCACCTTCCTTTGGTCCGCCGGATCAGATGATGATTCCGGAATAGGGGAATACTGCTACAAAACAGGCGAAGAAGGATTCGTCGAAACCTGTATCTCCGGCACCTCCGTCTCTGGCATCGAATCCTACCAGGAAAACGTTAATGTTTTCTATGTCCGAAGCAAAGATGAGGCCGGAAACCTCGCTTCTTCCTATGCCCAAGTAAACTACTATTACAACGGCTCGGCTCCTTCCGAACCCCAAGATTTAGCCGTAGACCCTGCCGAACCAACTTCTACCAACTCTTTCACTTTTTCCTGGAGTGCTCCGGCCATCTACAGCGGTTCTATTGCCAGCTACCACTATTCCATCAATGCCCTGCCTACCGCTCTCAATACCTCCACTACCACTGCTACCTCTATCGGCCCCGGCCCCTACGCTACCCAGCAGGGCACCAACACTTTTTACATAGTAGCGGAAGATGCGGCCGGCAACGTCAACTACAACGCTTACTCTTCCATAGAATTCACCGCTAACACTTCTGCTCCCGGTATCCCTGTAGGCGTAATTGTCACTGACACCTCCAACCGGGCCCAGGACAAATTCTCCTTAACTGTTACCTGGGATGAGCCGGAAAACACTGGTTCCGGCATTGATCATTACAACGTGGAAAGAAGCGAAGATGAAGGGGTTAACTACTCAGAGATATCCCAAGTGGCCGGCACCGGTTACTTAGATACCGGTCTGACCCAGAATGCCTGGTATTGTTACCGGATCAAAGCAGCGGATAACGCCAATGCCGTCTCCGCCGCCTCCACGGCAGTCTGCGAGCAGGCCCGGGGAAGATATTACGTACCGCCTAATTTAGTTGGCACTCCCGGAGTAACCACCCGGATCCAATCCGCCACAGTAGAATGGCTCACTGATCGGGAAGGCTCCTCTTTTGTGGAATACGGTACTGCCACCTCCTATGGCGAGGAACAGGGCCAGGAAGACTTTGTCACTTCCCATGAAGTAACCCTCATTGCCCTGGAACCTGACACCACCTACCATTACCGGGCGAGATGGACCGATGAAGATGATAATACCGGCTATTCTTCCGATTACACCTTTACCACCGCTGATGCTTTATCTGCTCCCACCAACCTTGCTGTTACTCCGGAATACAACACGGAAAACTCCTTTAAGTTCACCTGGGACCCGCCCTTAGATGAAGGGGTGACGGTCCAGGGCTATTTCTATTCCATCAACTCCACTCCTACGGAAGAAAATGTTTCTTATACCACCAACGAATATGTCGGCCCCGGCCCCTATGCTACCCAGCAGGGTACCAACACTTTCTATGTGGTGGCGATTGACGAAGACAACAACATTAATTACTCCAACTACGCTTCGATTGATTTTGAGGCGGAGACTGAAGCCCCCTCGATTCCTACCGGATTGATTATTACCGATTCTTCCAATCGGGAAGCGGAAATTTATTCCATTACCCTAGTTTGGGAACAAGTAACCCAAAGCAGTGCTTCCGATGGGGAAGAAATCACCTATATTATCGAACGGTCCGTTGATGATGATGATCACTTTGAATCTATTGCAGAAATCACTTCCTACGGCTACCTGGATGTCGGTCTGGATAACTCGGAAACCTACTATTACAAGGTTAAGGCTAAAGACACGGCCGGAGCTACCTCCGCTGCTTCTACAACTGTTTCAGACATTCCCGAAGGAAGATATACTACCCCTCCAGAGATTACCTCTGGACCAACTGTAACGCCGGATTCCTTTTCCGCAAACGTAACTTGGGAAACGGAAAGAAATGCTGATTCGCATGTAGAATATGGTTTAACTCAAGAATTTGGCGAAGAACAGGGAACGATTGAAGAAAGTGAAAAACATACAGTTGTTTTGGAAGGACTAGAATCGAAAACTACTTATTATTATCGGATTCGATCCAGAGACCAAGACGGCAACGTCGCTCTCTCCAGCATTGCTACTTTCACCACTCTAGAAGCCCCCCGTGTCTCAGAAGTGGTGGTATCAGACGTTAAGCTCTTTGATGCTCTGATCACCTGGACCACTAACAAACCCACTACCACCAAGCTAGACTATGGAACTGCCGTGGATTATGGCTTTACGGTGGCCGATACCTCCGGCTCGCTCACCACTACTCATACTATGAAGCTTGCCAGTCTTACTGATGGCACCACCTACCACTTTAGGCCCACCGGACTGGATTCTACCAGCAATTCCCCGGAATCAAGCGATTATTCCTTTACTACTCTGACTTTTCCGAAAGTACTCTCCATATCCTTTGAAAACAAATCCGAAGGACAGACCGAAATCAGCTGGACCACTAATGTTCTTACCACTTCGGAAGTAGAGTACTACAACTCTTCCATTGCCCCTAAAACTCAAGGCAACTCCGCCCTGGTCACTACCCACTCCATTCTCCTATTCGGTTTGGAAGATGCTACCGCCTACCAGTTCAAAACCAAAGGCTTTGACCAGTTCGGCTACCAGGCCGTATCCGAAGTGAATACTTTTACTACGCTGGAAGATACCACCCCGCCGGTAATCACGGGAATCCAGTCCGAATCCAACACGATTGGAGCGGGGGAAACCTCCTCGGTCCAGATCATCGTCAATTGGAAAACCAACGAACCAACCACTTCTCAGGCAGAATTTGGCGTAGGCCTTTCCGGCACGGAATTCACCGAACAGACGGAAGCAAACGCCGAACTGGTCATGGATCATTTAGTGGTAATCTCGGAACTGGCTCCGGCCAAGACCTATCGCTTTCGGGTAGTGGCCGTTGATAAAGCCGGAAATGAATCCAAATCCGGTTCCTATTCGGTTTTAACCTCCCGCAAAAGAGAATCCTTCCTCCAGCTGGTTATTTCTAACTTAGAAGAAACCTTTGCCTGGGTGGGTCAGATTGGATTGCCGTTTTAGCTAGTTTTTGTAAAATTTCAAAAATAATGTTATAATAATTATAATATTTTCAGCTAAATTAATCATAGGAAACATCCAAAATAATGGTTAACGGTGAGAATCTAAAAGCGAAAAAAAATAGTAAAAACGGTAACGGAAAGCAGAACGGAAAGCAGAACGGAGAAAAAAAATCCAATAATAATTCGGCAGAACAAGTCAAGACAGTAAATAGTTTTGATACCGAAACCAAAAACAACGCCGGCTCAGATAAAAGGAAGCCGATTATTGAATTAGTCCATGTTAATAAATCCTTTCAAGTGGGGAAAAACCTCATCCCCGTTCTTAAGGATATCAATGTTAAAATTTATGAACGGGAATTCATAATTATCTTGGGGCCTTCAGGCAGTGGAAAATCTACCCTTTTGAATACTTTATTGGGGTTAGAGTATCCCACTTCAGGAAAGGTGATTATACGCGGGGAAGATATTACCAAAAAAAGCCCGAATAAACTGGCTAAATTCCGTTACAATAATTTTGGCATTATTTTTCAGAAAGCGGACTGGATCAGGTCTTTAAACGTGCTTCAAAACGTCGTTCTTCCTTTAGCCATCAATAATATAAGTAAAAAGGAAAGGTTAGAAAAAGCCTGGTACCGGCTTAGAGAAATGGGGGTTGATGATCATGCCAATTATGCCCCCACCTCACTTTCCGGCGGTCAGCAGCAAAAAGTTTGCGTGGCGCGAGCCCTCACCTCTAATCCGCCAATACTGGTAGCCGATGAGCCCACCGGAAATTTGGATACCGAATCAGCCACCAAAGTAATGGAGTTTTTCAAGAACCTTAACGAACGTTTAAGAAAGACTCTATTGATGGTTACTCATAACATTGATTATGTCACTTACGGTTCCCGGACTATTTATATCCGTGATGGCAAAATAGTAGAGGGCAGCAATTCATTTAAGGCTTAGAAAAAAATGAAATTTGGGTACATTCTATTCATATCACAGTCCAACTTAATCAAAAGAAAGTTAAGGAGCGTTCTGACGATTGGAGGAATGGCGGTGGGCATTTCTTTGATAGTTTTTTTGTTATCATTAGGCTTTGGCTTACAGCTGTTAATTAAAAATCAAATCACTAATGTAGAGGCATTGACCGTTCTAGATGTCAGCAAAGGAGAATCCACTCTTTTAAAATTGGATGATGAAGTGGTAAACAAATTTCAAAACATGGAAAATGTTAATGATGTGAGCCCTTCTCTTAGCCTTTCCGGTCAGGTCGGGATCGGGGATGCAATTACGGATGTGGCAATTTATGGCATTAACCCTGAGTTTATGTCAATGGAAGGCATCAAAGTTAATTACGGTCAGGAATTTTCCGATGCGGCCGCTAAAGAAATAATTGTTACCAAAACTACCCTGGATCTGATCGGATTTGCCGATCCCCAAGAAGCCGTCGGTAAAGAATTAAAGCTAAAATTATTAGTTCCCCAGAAAATTGAAGGAACTCAAGAAGAAGAATTAATTTCTAAGGAGCTTACCGTAAAAACACAGGGGGTTGTGGCAGACGATGATGAGTTATCAATAGTTTATGCCCCCCTGGATTACTTAGTTAGTATCGGCTTTGAGCCTACTTACAGCGAGGCAAAAGTAAAAGTGGAAAAGGAAAAAGAGTACTCTATGGCCAGAGTTAAAGTGGAGGACGAATCAAAGCTAAAAGAAGTCAGGGCTCAAATTGAAGGAATGGGATACCAGGTTGATTCGATTGCCGATACCGTGGGTCAAATCGACAAAATATTCTTGGTTTTTGAAATTATCATGGGTTTATTCGGTGCCATCGCCATGTTTGTAGCGGCAATGGGTTCACTTAATACTCTCACTGTTTCTCTTTTGGAAAGAACCAGAGAAATTGGAATAATGAAAGCGCTGGGCGCAACCACTAAAGACATTTACCGCCTTTTTATCACCGAAGCGGTTTTGATCGGGATGACGGGCGGCACCATTGGGCTGATTGTCGGATTTTTATTGGGAGAGGGCACTAATTACGGAATAAATTATTTTGCCAAAAGAGCAGGCGGCGAAGTGGTGGATATCTTCTATACCCCACTTCTTTTAGCGGGGGCAGTGTTATTCGTCTCGTTTATGGTAAGTTTAGTAACTGGATATTATCCGGCGCGCCGCGCCGCCAAAATTAATCCTTTAGATGCGTTAAGATACGAATAGATTTCATTGATTCATGGCTTCATTGTTTCATTGTTGGATGCATATAAAGAACCATGAAACAGTGAAACAATGAAGCAATATACAAAAAAATATGGCAAAGCAAAATTTAGAAGAAATATTCCAAAAGAAAAAAAGAAGATTGCTGGGTGAAATAATTAAAGAAGTGGAGCTGAAAAGCGCTAAAGCTTGGGTTTCTATTCACGGTTCTTCGCAGGAATACCTTTTGACTTATGAAAGTGAGGGACTGGTAGTTTCTATCAACGGTAGTGGAACAATTAAAGCTGATCATCCTCAGGCACAAGATGCTGCTAGAATAACAGAATATGTGGTAGCAAACGGAGGAATTGTTATGAACGGTGGCCGCAAGTCGGGTATTATGGAGGCTAGTTCTAAAATAGGTAAAGAAAACAGTCTGGGAATTGTTTTTCCGGAGTTAGAGAAAGAAATTAGCAAATATGGTCCCCGCGTAGTAGTGAATGCTCCCACGCCGCGCATAGAACTTTTGGCTACCTGCGCGCCGATTATCGTGATTTTTCGAGGGGGCTTAGGAACGTTAATGATGTTAATGAGAGCAATTACCCATATCAATAACCGTAAATATCATCCGGAACAGCTGCCCCAATTAGTATTCATCAGCAACTACTGGATCGGTTTACTGCAGACTTTGATGAATATGGAGACTTTACCCCGAGAATTTCTGGCGGAACTAGAATTTTTTTCTTCAGCGGATGAAATTATTAAAAAAATATCTAAAATAAGTTAATTTCAGATTACAATTAAAAAACTCTGGGATAACCCCCGGAGTTTTTTAATTTAAAACCATTTTTTTACTTATCCTTGTGAGAAGCTATGTTTCTAACGGGGTTTACAATTCATCAAAAATATGCTAAAATATATTCATGAGTCCCGTTAGAGAAAACAAAGCGTGGTATACTTATCTTATTCAAAGTAAAAAAGATAATGATTGGTATACGGGTTGTACTATTGATTTACGGAAGCGCTTTAAGGAACATAACAATAATATGATACTTTCTACAAAAGGTCGTGGGCCATTTATTCTAATTTATTATGAAGCGTGTTTTAATAAAGGCGATGCTTTTACTAGAGAAAAATAACTAAAATCAGGTATGGGTAAAAGATATCTAAAAAATCGTCTGAAGCGCTTCCTTTCTCTAACGGGATGAGTAATGCGTTTATCAACGCGCTTAAATATGTTTTTATTGAGCTGATTGGCAAAATCTTCTATTTTCCAGTATGGTGGTACACCACCGGCACTAAAAAAGTGCTGTTTTTTATTGGCCGGCAAATTTCTTCTTTAGCCGAAGCGCTTTCCCTAAAGATTCTGTTTGCTAATTTGCTTAAGCCGATGTATGGCGACTATTCGCGCAGCGGCCGGTTAATCAGTTTTTTTGTAAGAATTTTCCATTTCTTTTTTCTACTGCTGACCACGGTGATCTGGGTTGTTGTGTTGGTGATCCTGTTTATTATTTGGTTGATTTTACCCGTTTTCATTATCTATTCCATTATTTTCCAATTATCCGAGATTAAGGAGCATCATTTAATTACCATTATCAATGGCATTCTACACAAGTAAAGAACCAGAAAAAGAGTCTCTTGGGCTTATTCCTTGCGATCGGTGTAACGGTTATTCGCGCCTAATTAGCAGCAAGGAAGAAGTGCGCTGTTCCAAATGCAACGGCTTGGGAGCATATGCCTATTATCTAGGCGATGCTTTGTATTGGGGCAAGAAGATGAATACTATTTCGATTGTAGAAGATAAACTGGAAAGGGGAATCCGGATTACCATTAACGGCCTGCTGATTTTATTGGCGGTCTTAGGAATCTTACTTGGTTTTTTAGAAGTCGTGCGTTCTTTAGAGCAGATCTCGGCAATTTCTGATTTATTAAACCTGAAAAAGCCCGGTCTGCTTTTATTCTGGATCAGTCTTTTAGGAGATCTTTACATTTTTTACCGGATCGATCAGGAAGAGAAACTAAAACACTCGGTGAAAAAAGGAAGTTATACCACTGCCGTGCCTCTCTCCGCACCGCTAACTTTCGACCAGGCAGAATCGTTGCCTAAAGACAAAAAAATTGATATCAGCAAGACTTTCACCGAAGACGCGCTTAAATTAGTCGAAGAGTCATGGAAGTTGGCGCGAAAGCTAAAACATAGTGAAGTGCACTCCCTTCATTTACTAGCTTCACTTTTGACGCTTAAGCAGAGCGCTGTGATTTTCGGGCGAATGGGAATAAACGCAAAACTTTTAATGCAGAAAGTAATAAGGGCATTAAAGCAGGAACAGTACACTATTGGCGAACAGACCGGTTTTTCGCCCGAATTCTACAATCTGCTTTTTATGGCTTACGTTGAAGCAAGCAGCTTACGTCGGGATAAGGTGGATGTTACGGAGTTGCTCATTGTTATTGCTAAAACCCATAAAGTGGCTCAGGAAATTCTTTATGATTTAGAGGTTGATTTCAATAAGTTGAAAAACGTCGCGGAATGGATCCACATCACCAAACTGCTTCAGGAGCGTTGGCGCCGCTTCCGTTCCAAAGCGCAGCTGAAGCCTAAAAATATTATGAATCGGGCCATGACGGCGCGGCCCACTCCTACGTTGGATCAGTTTAGTAGAGACCTGACTTTAGCGGCCCGGGCCGGCGCCTTATTTCCGCTGATTGACCGGGAAAAGGAAATGGATGAAGTCTTGAGGATTTTGGAACAGCGGCTGGGTAACGTGCTGATGGTCGGTGATGCCGGTGTGGGCAAAACAATTATTGGCGAAGGAATTGCTGAGAGAATGACCGCCGAAGACGTACCTAAGGTTCTTCAGGATAAGCGCTTGGTTAGTTTAGAAACGGGCGGGCTGATTGCCGGCACCCATGCCCAAGGGGAAATTGAAGGCCGGATGATGACCGCAATTAACGAAGCCACTTCCGCCGGAAACGTTACGTTATTTATTGATGATATTGCTAATCTGGTGGGTGCTAGCAGCACAGCAGGGGCACAGGATGCTGCAGGCATTTTAGCCAACGCCTTATCTCAAGGGTTAATTCAAGTAATCGGCGTTGTGACTACAACCGACTTTAATCTTTATCTTAAAAACAACGATGCCTTTATGCGCCGCTTCCAAGTGGTTAAAGTAGAGGAAATGGATGACAATGCCGCTATTCAAGTATTAGAAGCCAGGTCCGGCGGAATGGAATATCGCCATAAGGTATTCTTTTCTTATGATGCCATTGAAAACGCCGTCAAACTTTCCCGCCGGTATATTCACGATCGTTATTTGCCCTCCAAGGCTTTAGATATTATGGAAGAGGCCGCAGTTTATACTCGAGAAACCAAAGGAGAAAATGCCATTGTTGGAAAAAACGAAGTGGCCGTCGTACTTTCGGAAAAAACAAACGTAAAGGTAACAACGGTGACCATGGAAGAAGAAGATCTGCTGATCAATTTAGAAGAAAAGATGCACGCCCGAATAGTGGGGCAAGATGAGGCGGTGCATTTGGTAGCCGAAGCGTTAAGAAGAGCCCGGGCTGAGCTTAGAGATACCAACCGGCCGATTGCCAATTTTCTTTTTGTCGGCCCCACCGGCGTAGGCAAAACGGAATTAGCCAAGACCGTGGCGGAAGTTTACTTTGGAGCGGAGACTAAAATGGTCCGGCTGGATATGTCGGAATACCAAGACCAATCCTCGCTCAGCCGTTTGATTGGAGCGCCGCCCGGCTACAAAGGGGCCAGCGCCGGAGGGTATTTAACAGAAGCGGTCCGTTCTGCACCCTTTTCCCTAGTACTGCTGGATGAATTAGAAAAGGCGCATCCTGATATTTTAAATGTTTTTTTACAAGTGATGGACGATGGCCGCCTTACCGATGGAGCGGGAAGAACCATTGATTTTACCAATGCTATTTTGATCGCTACCTCTAATGCCGGTACCGCCCAAATTCAAGAAGGGATGCGAGCCGGTCTAACCACTGACCAGATTCAAAAACAAGTTTTAGGCCAGGTGCTTAAAGGCTATTTTCGCCCGGAATTTTTGAACCGCTTTGATGGAATCGTCGTATTCAAACCCTTAACGTTTGATCAGGTAGTACAAATTGCTCAATTGGAATTAAATAAAGTCGCCCTCCAGCTTGCTCCAAAGGGAATCACACTAAAAGCGGACCAGGAAGCGATTGTCGAACTGGCCCGGGAAGGATTTCACCCTGAATTTGGAGCTCGGCCTTTAAGAAGAGTAATCCAGGATAAAGTAGACAGTGCTTTAGCCAAATATATGCTTTCGGGCAAGGTTGGCCGCAGGGATGTTGCTGTTTTGGAAAAAGGCGGAACCATTCGAATTGAAAAAGCCGAGGAGTTGTGAGATATTAACGATGGATTATAGAAGGCGCGATTCGCGAATCGCGCCTTCTTTGTGTAAAAACTGTAAAATTGGTATAATTTATTCATTATGATCGAGAGAGAAGAAAACAATTTAATGGAAAAAATTGTCTCTTTAGCCAAGAGGCGCGGTTTTACCCTCTCAACTTTTTGAGAATATGTGGTACGTCTATATACTTCAGAGTATAAAAGATGGAAATATGTATATCGGTATGACAAATGATCTACGTAAGAGGTTTAACTCACATAATAATGGTGAAAATTTTTCTACGCAGTCGAGGCATCCATTTATATTGTTGTATTATGAAGCTCATCGGAATAAGCATGATGCAGCGCAAAGAGAAAAATTTTTAAAAACTGGTTGGGGTAAGAATTGGATTTATAGAACTTTAAAGAACCAATTGTTTTCTCAAAAAGTTGAGAGGACGAGTAGAAAAAAGTAAAAATATGCTTCAACAAAATTTAATGGAAAAGATTGTAAGTTTATCGAAGAGAAGAGGGTTTATTTTTCCTTCCTCGGAAATTTACGGCGGACTTCAGGGGTTTTGGGATTTCGGTCCTTTGGGCGTGGAGTTGAAAAATAACATCAAAAAAATGTGGTGGAAAAAGTTTGTGCAGGAAAGGGCAGATGTGGTGGGGTTGGATTCGGCAATTATAATGAATCCCAAAACTTGGGAGGTTTCAGGGCATTTAAAAGGATTCGCTGATAAGTTGGTGGAATGCAAAAGTTGTCATCAGCGTTTTAAGGAAGAAGATTTAAATGGTCAGTGTCCTAATTGCGGTAAGAAAGAATTAGAAAAAGCAAAAGAGTTCAACTTAATGTTTAAAACTTTTGTGGGCCCAGTAGAAAATTCTGCTTCGGCTGCTTACCTCCGCCCGGAAACCGCTCAAGGGATTTTCGTCAATTTCAAAAACATTGTTGATACCATGCGCCAAAAGCTGCCCTTTGGCATTGCTCAAGTGGGCAAAGCTTTTCGCAATGAAATTACGCCCGGCAACTTTATATTCCGCTCGCGGGAATTTGAACAGATGGAACTGGAGTATTTTATCGATCCGAAAGAAGACAAAAAATGGTTTGATTATTGGGTGGAGCAATCCTATCAATGGTTTTTAGATTTAGGTATTAAAAAAGAAAATATCAAGAAACGTCCTCAAGAGAAAAAAGAACTGGCTCATTACGCTAAAGAAACGGTTGACATTGAATACAAATTTCCTTTTTCCGCCCAAGGCGGATCCGCCTCTGGCGGAGAGAAAGGATGGGCGGAACTTTTGGGTATTGCTAACCGAACCGATTATGATTTGAAACAGCACAAGCTGGAATACCATGATCAGGAATCAAACCAGAAAATCACTCCTTACGTCATAGAACCGTCATTCGGAGTAGACCGGGCCGCTTTGACCTTTCTGCTGGATGCTTATGACGAAGTAAAGGGCGGCCGCACCACCACTACCGAAAGCATTAAAGAAGAAGAGGTAGTTCTGCGCCTCCATAAGGATTTGGCTCCATATAAAGTGGCGGTACTGCCTTTGTCCCGCAAAGAAAATCTGGTAAAAGTGGCTAAAGAAATTTATCAAGAAATCCAACCCAATTTCATGGCGGCTTACGATGAAGTTGCTTCCATAGGAAAACGCTACCGCCGACAGGATGAAATTGGCACGCCCTATTGCGTCACCGTGGATTTTGATTCTTTAGAAGACAAAGCGGTGACTGTCCGAGATAGAGACACTATGAAGCAGGAGAGGGTAAAAATCGAAGAATTGGTTAATTACTTAAAGGAAAAAATCTAATATTATTTGTTACCTCATTAAAATGGGATGGTTGTAGGCGAATTTGGCCAAATTCGCCTACAACCATCCACTGTAAAGGTGATAAACAAAACCTATGCTTCCTTACTACAAAAAAACATTCCCCAATGGTTTGAAAGCCATTGTCGCTCCGCTTAAAGATACCAAAACAATCACTCTTTTAGTATTGGTTAAAGTGGGCTCCCGCCACGAACCGCAGAATTTAAACGGCGTCTCTCATTTTATCGAGCATATGATGTTTAAGGGCACTGTAAAGCGTCCGACCACGCTTCAAATTTCCAAAGAACTAGATGGCGTGGGCGCGGAATGCAACGCTTTTACCCAAAAAGACCAGACGGGATACCATATAAAAGTAAATCACGAAAAAAAGAAGCTCGCTTTTGACGTTTTGTCCGATATGCTAAAGAACTCCTTGTTTGATCCGAAGGAATTAAACCGCGAGCGGGGAGTGATTGAAGAAGAAATCAACATGTATAAAGATAATCCCCAATCGTATGTGGATTCTTTGTTCGAGGAACTGCTTTATGGAAAAGATAACCGGCTGGGCCAGTTGATCAGCGGTCCGAAGGCGGTAATCAGAAAAGTCACTCGCAGCCAGATGATGCGTTACAAAAAAAAATATTACCATCCCCGCAACATGCTGGTGGTAATTTCCGGAAAAATTAATCCTCAAGAAGGATTCCGCTTAATTGAAAAACACTTTAATTGGGAACGAACTAAAGACAAAGCCTCTTCCTTTTCCAAAGTGAAAGTAATTCAAAACGCTCCCCGGGCAAAAGTGGAATACAAAAAAACGGAGCAGGTTCAGCTTTGTTTGGGCTTTCCCGCTTATTCCTATTTTCATAAAGATCTGGAAGCGCTTTATCTTTTAAATATTATCTTAGGCGGCAATATGAGTTCCCGGCTCTTTATTAATATTCGGGAGCGGCAGGGATTGTGTTATTTCATCCGTTCGTCCGCCAATATATATGAAGACATCGGAAATTTTGTCATCCAATCCGGGCTGGATCGCCGAAGAATCAGCCAGGCCATCGTAAGAATATTGGAAGAAATCAAAAAAATAAAGCAAACCGCTGTTTCTTCAGAAGAACTGGATAAAGCGAAGGAATATTTGAAAGGGAGACTGACTTTAGAAATGGAAGACTCGGAGCAAATCGCCGGCTGGTACGGTATTCAACAGCTTTTGACCGGTAAAACACTGACTTTGGAACAAAAATTGAGAAAGATTCAAAAAGTAAAAATCGGTGATATCCAACGAGTAGCAAAAGATATTTTTCAAACCTCCAAAATAAACTTAGCTTTAATCGGGCCGTTCACGGCTAAGCAAGAATTTCTAAAGCTGTTAAAAATATAGCTATTTTATGGTATACTAAAAATAGCTTCTAATTATTCTAAAATGATTTTATGGAACCGCTAAAACAGAAGATGAACGTAACCATATCTACCGGATCAATTATCAAGATAATCGCCATTTTTTTGTTATTGGGGTTCCTTTACCTAGTGCGCGATATCCTTGCCATAATATTTATTTCCATAGTAATTGCTTCAGCCCTGGATCCCTGGATTGACGCTTTGCAGAAAAGAAAAATTCCCCGAGCGATTGGAATTTTGGTAGTTTATTTAGCGATTATTGGAGTAGTGTCATTAGCGGTAATGTTGATTGTTCCGCCGATTGTAGAACAGGTGAAACAGATTACCGGTTCTTTCCCGCAATACTATGATAAGTTGGTCCAGCTCTATTCCACTTTTCAAAATTTTTCCAACAAATATGGCGTAGAAGGATCAGTCCAGAATTCCTTGAATTCCTTGAGTGATTCCCTAGCCCAGCTAGGAAGCGGAATTTTCACATTTTCTTCCCGCTTCTTGGGCGGTATAATCGGTCTCTTTGCCGTAATGGTGATGGTATTTTACCTGACTATTGGCGAAGCGGGGATCAAAGAGTTTTTTCACTCAATCGCGCCCAGCAAGTATCAGCCTTATCTGGTTCAAAAAACCAATCAAGTTCAGCATAAGTTGGGCCAATGGCTCAGAGGCCAATTAATCCTGTCCTTAATAATTTTTACCCTCACCTTTATCGGTTTGACTATTTTAGGAGTAAAATATGCCTTAGTGCTGGCTTTAATCGCGGGCATTACGGAATTTATTCCTTACATCGGGCCGATTATTAGCGCGATTCCGGCGGTTTTTCTTACTTTTGCCATGTCTCCCCTTAAAGCGCTGCTGGTAGTCGTTCTTTATATCATTATTCAGCAGTTAGAGAATCAAATTATTGTTCCCAAAGTAATGCAGAAAAGCGTCGGGCTGAATCCGATCGTGGTAATTATTGTCATGTTGATCGGGGCTAAAATTGCCGGAGTGGTGGGAATTATTTTAGCCGTGCCGACCACGACCATTATAAAAATATTCCTGAGTGATTTTTTTGAAGAAAGGAAAGAGAAAGAAGAAAAATTAGAAACGTAGAAATTGAAGTTTAAATGTTGAAAAATAAATTAATAATTATCATCAGTTGTAAGTCAAGAGTTAATTAAGCAATTGTTTTATTGTTATATTGCTTTATTGTTTCACAAATTGGTTTGTTTTGAGTCTCCTTAACAATTTAACAATAAAACAATATAACATAAAACCATACGATGATTTAATTCATATTAATGTCAACAAAAAGCAAGTACTACATTACGACACCCATATACTATGTAAACGATAAACCTCACATCGGGCATGCCTATACGACCATCGCGGCGGATGTACTGGCCCGCTGGCATCGTTTAAAAGGAGATGAGGTGTTTTTTTTAACCGGTACCGATGAGCATGGCGCCAAAGTGGAAGAATCGGCAAAAAAAGCGGGAAAATCTCCCCTGGAGCTATGCGATGAAAACAGTGAAAAATTCAAAAAGACTTTTGAAAGCTTGAATCTCTCTTTTGATTACTTTATCAGAACTACTGATCAACGGCATAAAGAAGCGGTGGCCAAATTCATGCAAAAGCTCTGGGAGAACGGGGATATTTACGAAGGAACCTACGAAGGGCTCTATTGCACCGGCTGCGAGAATTTCTTGACGGAAAAAGAACTGGTTAACGGCAAGTGCCCCATTCACCTCACCGTACCGGAGAAAATCACGGAAAAGAACTATTTTTTTAAGCTGAAAAAATATCTTCCTCAAGTTAAGGAACTGATTGAAAAAGATGAAATAAAAATCAGGCCGGAAGATAAGAAAAAAGAAACATTGGGATTGTTCCAGCAAGGGCTGGAAGATTTTTCCGTATCGCGGGAAAGGGTAAAATGGGGAATCCCTTTGCCGTTTGATCAATCGCAGGTAACCTATGTCTGGGTAGAGGCGCTCCAAAACTACGTCTCGGCGATCGGTTATGGTGACAATGAAAAAGAGTTTAAAAAATGGTGGATTGAGGCCGACGTTCTTCATTTAATGGCTAAGGACATTCTGAAATTCCACTGCATCTATTGGCCCGCTCTTTTGCTGGCGGCCGGCGAAAAACCGCCCAAAGAGCTTTTTTTGCATGGTTTCTTCACCATCAACGGCCAAAAAATGAGTAAATCTTTAGGCAACGTCATTGACCCTAATGAAATGGTAAAAAAGTATGGAGCGGACGCGACGCGTTATCTCTTATTGTCCCAATTTCCTTTTGGGCAGGATGGCGATATCAAGGCGGAAAAATTTGATGAACAATACAATGCTTATTTAGCGAATGGCATCGGTAATTTAGTGTCGCGAGTGGCGAATTTAATCGAACAAGGAGGAGGACAACTGAATAAAAAGCTGAAGACATCGGATCTAATTTTTAAAGAAGTTTCCAGACATTTAGAGAAACTGGAATTCACTGAAGCAATTGCTGTTTTTGAATCCGAAATTAACAACCTTGATTATAAATTGCAGAAAGAAAAACCTTGGGAAAAAGCCGTGAATGATGAAAACCGCCTTAAGTTTCTTCAAGAGACCGCAGGAACTATTCTGGCCATTGCCAATGCTATTGAACCGTTTATGCCGGAGACCGGCGCGGCTATTCAAAAAAAGTTTTTAGCTTCCAAAATCACCAAAGGACAACCCCTATTTCCTAGAATGCAAAAATGAAGTTTACCGTATCGCCCGAAGTTTTTAATTTGTTTCCGGAGCTCAACATCGTGATGATTGTGCTTAAGGAAATCGACAATTCTACGCCGGAAAAAGAGATTGCCGATTTATTAAGGCAAGAAGAAGCTTATTGCCGCCGCTATTTTAAGGAACTGAAAGTATCCGAGCATCCCAATATTGCTTGCTGGCGCAAAGCCTATACCGATTTTGGAGCCGGTTCGCATTACCGCAGTTCGGTGGAGGCGCTGACTAAACGGGTGGTCAAGGGGGAGGAGATTCCTTCCATCAACAAATTAGTGGATATTTACAATCTGATTTCTCTAAAGCATGTTTTGCCGGTGGGTGGAGAGGATTTGAAAAAAGTGAAAGGCAATATTGAATTGATTCTGGCCTCGGGCAATGAAAATTTCCGGGCGTTGCATGCTGAAGCGGCGGAGCATCCTGATAAGGGAGAAGTAGTCTATGTGGATGAAGACAATGATGTGCTTTGCCGCCGTTTTAACTGGCGCGAGGCGGAAAAGACGAAACTGACTAATGAAACTAGCAAAGCGGTAATATTTCTGGAAGGATTGCCTCCGGTCAAAGATATTGAAGTAAAAGAAGCGGCCCAGGATTTTAGTCAATTTGTTCAAAAATTTTGCGGGGGAAAAATAGAACTCTATTTAGTAAACAAGGATTTTCCCCAAGTCTTAGCTTAATATTAGAGAATAACAATATGACCTTTTTAGACTGGATTCTAATTATTTTGCTGATTAGTTTTATTTTTTCCGGGTTCAAAGGCGGCCTGATTTATTCTTTAGGCACTCTTTTGGGTATTGTGGTCGGAGCGCTGGTAGCGGGCCGGCTTTACGAACCGCTGGCCGGTTTAGTGGGCAATGATGCCAATTGGGCGAAAATCGCCGCATTTTTACTGGTATTTGTAGTCGTCAATCAACTGATTGGATTGATTTTTTATGTTATTAACAAGGTTGTCAAAATAGCTATGATTATTCCCTTTCTGGGATTGATCAATCGTTTAGGAGGCGCCATTTTCGGATTTATTGAAGGAATACTCTTTTTAGGAATCAGCCTTTTTTTCATTACCCGCTTTGATTTAGCCGATAAAATTGTGGAAATATTAGGTGATT
The DNA here is from genome assembly GCA_002784945.1 of Candidatus Kerfeldbacteria bacterium CG_4_10_14_0_8_um_filter_42_10. Taxonomy (GTDB): domain Bacteria; phylum Patescibacteriota; class Patescibacteriia; order UM-FILTER-42-10; family UM-FILTER-42-10; genus UM-FILTER-42-10. The sequence goes on along the minus strand of PFMD01000024.1, from coordinate 55,437 downwards.
CCAGTTTAGTACCGATGTTTGCTAGAATCGGCAAAGCACTCGCTTTTTTATTGCCGGAAGTTGTTAAAGGATTAGACTTGGTTATTTAGCTTCTTAGCTTATTAGCTTTTTAGGTTATCTAAAAATGTCTAACAAGCTAAAAAGCTAACTCCTAAAATCTTATGTTGATAGACACTCATACCCACGTTAATTTCAACGGCTTTAAAGAAGACGGGCCTGATGTGATTGATCGCGCTCTGCGCGCGGGAGTATGGTTAATTAATGTGAGCAGTCAGATAACCACCAGCAAAAGAGCGGTCAACATTGCCGTGGATTATAAAGAAGGAGTTTACGCCGCCGTTGGTTTGCATCCGATTCATTTACACGAAGTAAGCGTCGATGAATCAGAAATAGCATTTCAGTCACGAAGGGAAGAATTTAATTTACCGGAATACCGCGAATTGGGATTAAATCCCAAAACAGTGGCCATTGGAGAAACCGGCTTAGATTATTTCCATATTCCCAAAGACGATGATTTTGATTTGGTTAAAAAAAGGCAGGAGGCGGTTTTTAAACAGCAGATTGCTTTGGCGGTAGAATTAAAGAAGCCGCTGACCATTCACAGCCGGGGGACCGAAGCTGATCCCATGGGAGTATATCAAGATATTATGGCTATACTGAAACAGTTCCCTGATGCCAAAGGGGTAATTCACTGCTATAGCGGCGATCTGAAAACAGCGCAGCAGTTTATTGAAATGGGATTTTTAATTTCCTTTACCGGGATAGTCACTTTTAAGAACGCCAAGGAAATTCAAAAAGTTGCCAAGGAACTGCCCCTGGATAAAATTTTGTTAGAGACGGATGCTCCCTATTTAGCGCCCGAGCCATATCGAGGCAAAAGAAATGAACCGGCTTATGTTAAATATATCGCCATAAAAATTGCAGAACTGAAAGGAATCTCCTTTGAAGAAGTGGCAAAAGTTACCACAGAGAATGCAAGGAAACTATTTAAAATTTAATATTCTATGGAATTAATTCAATCAATCATTTTAGGGCTAGCGCAAGGATTAGGCGAATTCCTGCCGATTTCCAGCTCAGGGCATTTAGTTGTTCTGCCCTGGCTTTTTAATTTCAAGGATCCGGGCTTGGCCTTTGATGTGGCGTTGCATTGGGGAACCTTAATTGCCGTATTGGCTTATTTTTGGAAAGATTGGATAAGGTTGGTTAAATCGCTGTTTAGACGAGGTCAAAACGATTCCCTAAAGCAAGATCGTAAAATGCTAGGATTGATCGTTATTGCCTCGGTGCCCGGAGCGCTGTTCGGTTACTTGCTGGATGATTGGGCGGAAACTTCTTTTCGGGCTCCGCTTTTAATTGCCGGCACTTTGGCGATAATGGGATTAATCTTAGGCTGGGCGGACAAAGCTGGCAAAAAAGGACGAAGTTTTAGCGAGATAGGTCTTTGGGATAGTCTTATAATAGGTATTTCCCAAGCAGTGGCAATTGTTCCCGGAGTATCCCGCTCCGGCGCTACCATTTCTATGGCTTTATTTAGGAACATTAATCGGGAAGCGGCGGCCCGTTTCTCGTTTCTGCTTTCCACCCCGATTATTTTTGGAGCGGGATTGGTTAAAGTGCCCGAGTTGCTGCACGAAGGAATCAGCGTCGGCGTTGTTATGGGCGCTCTGGTAGCCGCATTTTCCGGCTTTTTGAGCATCAAATATTTGCTGCGTTATATTCAAACCAAGAACTATCGGCCGTTCGTCTGGTATCGAATTGCGCTGGCGCTGGTAATTTTAGGAGTCTATTTTATGAGATGAAACTATTTTTCGTTTGATATCTATTGACATGATTTAATAAAGTGATAGGATAAATATGCAAGTAAAAAATGGGCGTTCTAACACGGCCCGTTTTTATTTTATTAAGTACTACCACGCACTGTAGCATGGTAGCGTTAATAAGAAATAATATGTCTCGATATAATGAAAAGAAAATTTCATACGCTCATCAAGAGAGATTAATGGATATGCTTTGTGATACACTTTGTCAATTAAAGAGTAGGCGAGTTATGAAGAATTTTCTTAAGGATTTGCTCAACCGCCAGGAGCGAATAATGTTAGTCAGGCGATTGCTAATCGCTGAGATGCTAGTTGATGGATTTACTTATAAAGAAATTATTAAACGTTTACATTGTGGTTTTCCAACCATCGCTCGGGTAGAACGGTGGCTTCATTTTGGCCGTGGTGGTTATCAGATTGCAATTCGGTCAAAAACTGGGAGATAAAACACTTTCATGCACTATATCATGAAAGTGGATCAGTACTTGAAGTACAACACTAATTTTGTTATTATTAGCATACTATAAATGCTTATCTATTAATCAAAATCTATGGACATCGTTACCTTGATAATTGCTCTTGCTGTCTTTGCCGTTTTAATCCTCGGATTACTAATGTCTCAATTGAATCATAAATTTAAAGAGCTGCAGGAATCTAAAAAGGATTCCGATGGCCTTTTACTGCTCCAGCAAAGAATGGAAGAAATGAGCAAGGTGGTGGATCAAAAAATGGGAGATTCGGTCAAAATGATGCAGTCGCAATTCGGCCAGTCCGCGAAAATAATCCAAGACGTGACAGAGCGACTGACCAAGCTGGATGAAACTAATAAAAATGTGCTGAATTTTACCGACCAGCTCCAAAATCTCCAGGACATTTTAAAAAATCCCAAGCAGCGCGGCGTGCTGGGAGAATATTATTTGGAAGAAACGTTAAAAAACGTACTTCCGCCCAATTCCTACAAAATGCAGTATAAATTCAAAGACGGCGAAATTGTTGATGCGGTGGTTTTTGTGAAAGAGAAAATTATTCCGATTGATTCTAAGTTTACTTTAGAAAATTATGAACGAATCCTAAATGAAAGAGACGAAGGAGCGCGGGCTCAATTAGAAAAGCAGTTTAAAATGGATTTGAAAAACCGAATTGACGAAACGGCCAAATACGTCCGTCCTCAGGAAGATACCATGGAATTCGCTTTTATGTTTATTCCTTCAGAAGCGATTTACTATGATTTATTAATTAATAAAGTGGGTGCGGTCAAAATTGCCACCCGAGATTTAATCGAATACGCCTTTAAAGAAAAACACGTTATCATTGTTTCGCCCACCAGCTTCTTGGCCTATTTGCAAACAGTTCTGCAAGGGCTTCGCGCGCTTCAAATTGAAGAATCGGCCAAAGAGATCCGCAAAAACGTGGAATCGCTGGCCAAACACTTGCTAAGCTACGAAGAATATTTCAAAAAATTAGGCCAGCACTTGGGTACCGCGGTGAATACTTACAATACGGCTTACAAAGAATTTAAAAAAGTTGATAAAGATGTTATTAAAATCAGTGACAAAGGCGGCAAGGTAGAGCCAATCGAGCTCGAGAAACCTAAAGAAGAATAGTATGGAATTTAAACAGTTTCAAAAACAGATACATCAAAAAGGATTCCTGATCGTCTGCCTGAATGATTATAAGTTGAAAGGGGATTATTATACCTTTATTGCCGTTCAGGATAAAAAAGGCCGGGGATTTCACGCTGAAGGAAAAAGCGCCAATCTTTCTAAAATCTATCAAGGAATAATTGTTAAAATGAATAGATTATATGTATGAAGTCGGAGCACTAAGAGTAACCAAAGATTTTGAACAGGAGGCTGGTCCAGAATTTAGTAAAAAGCAGCAGGAAAAACTGGCCCGCAAAATACTGGAAGAACAATACCTGCGCCGGGAAAATCTGGGAAAAGGAAAAGCGGCCGAGGTTTGGTTTAGCGATCACCCAGCGTTTGGAACAAAGCTTTGCGCCAAAACTAATTACAATTCCGAAGCTTCTGTTAATAGTCCTGGCAGAGAATTTGATCTCCAGCAGGAATATTATGAGGCGGGAGTCAGAGTGCCGAAGGTTTGGATGCTTATTGAGGGAAAAGAAGGGAACGGCCAGAAAACACAAGACTTTATTATAATGGAAACTATTAACGGACCGAATCTTAAAGAATTACTGGACCAGAGAGAACAAGAAGGAAAAAAATTTACCGAAGAAGAGTATCAGAAAATTAAAGATGGCATTAAGCAACAAATCGATCTAGCGCACCAGGCGGGATTATACCATCGCGATCTCCATCTTGAGAACATTATGGTGAATGACGAGCTTAACGTTTATTTAATAGACTTTGGCGATGCTACCAGTGCTTTAGCTTCCAGTGAAGATTTCGAAATTTACCGTACTGACACTATTCGAAAGGGAAAACCGGTTCAGCTTGTTTTTCCGAAAGACGAAAATATATTGGGGGAATTTACCAGAGAAGTAAATGAGAGAAAATTAGTCTAAAAAGCGGCTTAAAGTTTTTAGCCTTAATCCCTTTGGAAATTTCGTCTAAGTATGAACAATATTTACTATTAAAACATAAATTTCTAACGGGGTTGACATAATTTTTAACCTATGCTAAAATACTTCGACAAAAAGTCACATAATGCTCCTTTAGCAGAAAGACGGGTGTCGTATGAATGATGTAAGGGTTTCTTCGGAAATGAAAAATCGGGCACACCAGGCTTTCCAAACGCATCAAGTGGAAAAGTCCACTGATCTCTTTGAGGTTTTTAAAATGCCTCAGGGAGAGTTAGACCATATGAGCCTGATCCTCTTTAAAACCGGGCATGATATTGACCCCGAGCGGTTGAACGGGAATCTCTTTTTCCCTGTTGAAATCGAGGGTCGCAAGGGCTATGTTCTTGCAACGGAGGAGGCGATGGCGTATGGTTTCTGATTTTTTGGCGGTTAGCCGCCTCAGCATTCCCCCGGGATCTGGCAATTTTTTAGTCAGCCCGGGGTTATTTTTATAACAAAAACCTCCCCTTTGACGGGGAGATTTAGTTATTAATGGTCTGATCTTAACTGGCTCCAGATACGTTAGTAAGAGTGTTAAGAGCGTATCGCACCACGGCCCAAGATAAAATAACTATAACCAAACCGATTACTGCCGCAGTAATCACTCCTTTCGCTTTGGAAATCTTTTCTTCATTGCCCGCTGAAGTCAGCCAAGTGAATCCGCCATAAAGAATCATAATTACCGCCACCAATCCCAACAGGCCCAGAATCCATTGAATAATCTTAATTACCGTAGTTTGCAGATCTGCAGATCCAAGACCTAAAGTTCCGCTGGGGTCCCAAAACGATAAAGCGTTTACCGAAAGGGGTAAAAAGATTACAAAGAAAGTGCTTATTCCCGCAAGTAAAAGAATTTTTTTCATAAATTGGAATCTTTTATGCTAATAAATTCTGATATCCATAATATATCATATTGTATTTTCTAACGCAACTTATCCGTAGCTGAATTCAAGCCTCTAACGCAGAATTAAGATTAGTTATATTTTAGAGTATTATCTACCCCTATCCTTCCCTTATCAATATAAAGAATTATTCTTTAGTCTCAATAATTTTTTATTCTTCTAATCTTATAGTGGGTTGAGATGGCCGATTTCTTCGATATTTTCGAACCACTTTCAAACGGGCCAGTTCTTTTTCTAGCTTGGCGGCCAGGGCCGTGTAATCGACCGCTTCTTCTGCCACTTGTCCCCGCCTTTTTAGAAACTCTTCCGCCCTTTTTCTGGCTTCTTCCGCTTGGGCTTCGTCGATCTCTTCCACCCGTTCGGCGGTATCGGCTAGAATAACCAGGTTATTGTTGGCTAATTCAGCAAATCCTCCGGAAACGGCCAGGGGTATTTCTTGCCCATCCTTTTTAATCAATATTTCGCCGGCCTTCAAGGAGCTTACTAAAGGAATGTGATTAGGGAGAATGGTAACTTCCCCCATTTTAGTGGTTAGGGTAATTTGGTCGATTTCATTTTCATAGACCACTTTTTCGGGAGTGACGATTTTGAACTTAATCTTTGGCATAAGTTAGTATGGTAATTGTTATTGGGAATCAGAAAGCGCGAATGCGTATTTGCGCTTTCTATTTGACTTCGGATATTCCGCCTTTCATGTAAAAAGAGGATTCCGGCTTATCATCATGCTTGCCTTCCAGAATTTCCTTAAAGCCTTTAATAGTTTCTTTCAGAGTGACATATTTTCCCTCGGTTCCGGTAAAGGTTTCCGCGACGAAAAACGGCTGGGAAAGAAACCTTTGTATTTTTCTGGCTCGGGCCACGATCGACTTGTCCTGATCAGAAAGTTCTTCCATGCCCAAGATGGCGATAATGTCCTGCAAATCCTTGTAGCGTTGCAGGACTTTTTGGACTTCGCGGGCAACCTGGTAATGCTCTTCTCCTACGACGGCTGGATTCATAATGGTAGAGGTGGAATCCAAGGGATCAACGGCCGGATAAATTCCCAATTCCGTTAGCGCACGGGAAAGCACTACCGTAGAATCCAAGTGGCCGAAAGTAGTGGCGGGCGCCGGATCAGTCAAATCGTCCGCCGGCACATAAATGGCTTGAACCGAGGTAATGGAGCCTTTTTTAGTGGAAGTGATTCTTTCTTGCAGTTCGCCTAAATCGGTTGCCAAGGTCGGCTGGTATCCGACGGCCGAAGGAATCCGGCCTAAAAGCGCTGAAACTTCACTGCCCGCTTGGGTGAAACGAAAAATATTGTCGATAAACAGCAGCACGTCTTTATTCTCTTCATCCCGAAAATATTCTGCCATCGAAAGGCCGCTTAAACCGACCCGCGCCCGGACCCCCGGCGGTTCATTCATTTGTCCGAACACTAAAGAAGTTTTTGCTAGTACGCCCGATTCGGACATTTCATAATACAAACCGTTACCCTCTCTGCTTCTTTCGCCCACGCCGGCAAAAACGGAATAGCCGCCGTGTTCCTGGGCGATATTGCGGATCAGTTCCATAATTACTACCGTTTTTCCCACTCCAGCTCCGCCGAACATTCCTACCTTGCCGCCTTTAACAATGGGGCAAATTAAGTCAATTACTTTAATTCCGGTTTCTAGAATTTCTTCTTTGGTAGACTGATCGGTGAAATTCGGGGCGTGGCGGTGAATGGGATACCTCTTTTTAGTTACCACCGGCTCTTTATCATCCAGCGGATTACCTAAGGCATCGAACATGCGACCCAAGGTTTCGGGGCCAACCGGCACGCTGATAGGAGCATGGGTGGCTAACGCTTCTACGTTTCGGGAAAGGCCATCCGTCGAGCCCATGGCAATGGTCCGGACGATGTTTGATCCAATGTGCTGCTGTACCTCTAAAACCAGTTTGGAATGATCGGGCATAAACACTTCTAGAGCATCGTATATTTTCGGCAGTTCGCCGACGAATTCCACATCAACTACGGCGCCGATAATCTGTTTTACTTTGCCATTCGTATTTTTTTCAGTCATAATTTCTGATTTGTAAATAATTATTTATAATTTAAAATCTATATTTATTCCAAAGCAATCCGGCCGCCGCTGATATCAGCCAGCTCGGCGGTGATGGAGGCCTGCCTGGCCTTGTTGAATATCAAAGTTAAGCCATCAATCATGTCAGCCGCGGCATCCGAGGCATTGCGCATCGCCACCATTCTAGAAGAATGTTCGCTGGCATCTGATTCTAAAATAACTTGGTAAATCTGCATTTCCAGCAGTCGCGGCAACAATTCACCCAGCACTTCATCAGCAGAAGGCTCAAACAGATATTCGAATTCAATTGACGGCGTTTTAGGCTCGCTGATTTTTTCCGTCTCAAGCTTACCGGTTTTAGCCTGACCAAGATACCGATCCTCTTCTCTTTTTTCGATCGGCAACAGTTCTAAAATTCTGGGCTTTTGAACTAAGGTAGAAATAAAGTCAGTGTAAGCAATCATTACCTGGTCATATTTTCCTTCTAAATAGTCGTTGATAATCAAATTGCTTAACGGCCTGATCTCGGGAATCGTATTGGTGATATCCAGTTTTGTGAATTCAGCAATAATGGTATGGCCCTTTTTAAGCATTGCCTCTCTCCCTTTTTTTCCCATAATTACCAGGTCGGATTCAATACCCCCTTCTTCTTTCTGTTGCCTGACATATTGGGTGACCCGGTCGATTATCTGATTGTTAAATCCGCCGCACAAGCCCCGGTTAGAGGTTATCAGAACCATTCCGATTTTTTTGATTTTGTCTCTTTTCTCCAGCAAAGGATGATACTTGGAATCGGTTCTTCGGGCTAAATTCTTGACCAGTTCCCAAGCCAGGTTACTATAACTTCTGGTCGCCACAACATTACTCACTGCTTTGCGCATTTTAGCCGCCGCAACCATTTCCATTGCTTTGGTAACTTTGTGAGTATTGCGGACCGATTTTATTCTTCTTTTAATATCTCTTGTAGCTTGTGGCATTTGTTTTAGGTGTTAGGAAGTAGCTTCTTAGCTTTTTAGGTCGCGGGTGCGGTGTGACTAAAAGGCTAATAAGCTAAGAAGCTAAGGTTCTTTTAAAATCTTCAATGACTTTTTTCAACTGATTTTCAGTAGCATCATCTAATTCTTGTTTTTCCTTTATCTTCTTAAGGACTTCTAAACCGTTGGTGCTTAAATATTTATGGAATTCTTCTTCGAATTTGGCAATTTCTTCCACTTTAATGTCATTAAGCTGGCCGTTGGTGACAGCATACAAAATAGCCACCTGATGCTCTACGGACATTGGTACGTACTGTCCTTGCTTAAGAATTTCAGTCAATCTTCGGCCCAAATTCAACTGTTGTTGGGTGGTTTCATCCAAGTCCGACCCGAACTGGGCGAAAGCTTCCAACTCGCGATATTGGGCCATGGCCAGCTTAAGCTTGCCGGCCACTTTTTTCATCGCCTTAATTTGGGCTTTCGAGCCGACCCGGGAAACCGAAATGCCGGTATTTAAAGCGGGGCGGATTCCTTTATAGAATAAATCCGATTCCAGAAAAATCTGGCCGTCGGTAATGGAAATTACATTGGTAGGAATATAAGCGGAAACATCGCCGGCCTGAGTTTCGATAATCGGCAAAGCGGTTAAAGAGCCACCGCCATATTTCTTGTTCATTTTGGCGGATCGTTCCAAAAGCCGGGAATGGAGATAGAAAATATCACCGGGATAGGCTTCTCGGCTGGGGGGTCTTCTTAAAAGCAGCGAGATTTCGCGATAAGCCACGGCATGTTTAGAAAGATCGTCGTAAACCAGCAAAACATCCTTCCCTTGATCCATAAAGTATTCTCCCATGGCACAGCCGGCATAAGGGGCGATATAAGAAAGCGAGGCGAGATCCGAAGCGCTGGCCAACACTACCGTGGTATATTTCATTGCACCTTCTTCTTGGAGTTTATTGACAATTTTTGCTATTTTAGACTCTTTTTGGCCAATGGCAACATAGATGCAGATTACTTTTTCCTGCTTCTGGTTGATAATCGTATCGATCGCCAAAGCCGTTTTGCCGGTTTGTCGATCGCCGATAATCAATTCCCTTTGTCCCCGGCCAATCGGAATCATGGAATCAATCGCTTTAATGCCGGTTTGCAAGGGAGTATTCACTTCTTCTCGGGTAATGACCCGGGGAGCGATTTTTTCTACCGGATAAAAAAGTGAGGACTTTCCGCCAGAGGCGGATCCGCCTTGGGCGGATATTTCACCTTTACCGTCTAAAGCCTGGCCTAAAGGATTAACCACCCGGCCAATCACCGCTTCGCCGACCGGCACTTCCAATATCCTCTTGGTGGTCTTGACGCTATGACCTTCTTCGATTCCCAAATAATCGCCCAAGATTATCGCTCCAACGTTATCTTCTTCTAAATTCAGGGCGACTCCGAACTGGCCGTTTTCGAACTCTAACATTTCCTGCGACATGCAATCGGAAAGCCCGGATATTTTAGCAATGCCGTCGCCCACTTCTACAACGGTTCCCACTTTTTCTAAAGTAGCCTCTGTTTTGAAATTTTCAATCTGTTTTTTTAACTGCTGGACTATTTGGTCTTTACTGGACATATGATTTGATAGATTATTGGTTATTTATTAAAGGAATTTTGTAGTTTTTTTAAACTGTTTTTTAAGCTGGCATCCCATACCGTGTCGCCGAATTTAACAATTACTCCGCCGAGTATGGTTGGATCGATTAGTTCCGTTAAGGTGGCAGTGCGTCCGGTAGATTCGTTTAGCCAGTGAATAATTTCGCTTTTGACCTTACTGCCAAGATCGCGGCTGGCGGTTACCTCAGCCTGCAAAACTTGCTCGCGCTCTTGATATACCGCGACAAAATGCTTATAGATCTTATTAAGCGATTTCATGTTTTTTCTTTTTCGAATCAACTCCAAAAAATTGCGAATCCTTTGGTTTAATTCCGTACCTTCAGAATCTTTGATTGATTCGTACAAGGCGATGGCATATTGTTTTGGCGTAACCCTTTTCATTGCTGAATTATTACTTTTTATTGGATAAATGACTCAGTGAATCAGAGACAATTTTTTCGTCGATTTCTTTTGCTCCGGTCTTCTCCAAAATTTTTTTCGTTGCTTCTATTACTAATGATCCCAGATCCGCCTTGGCCTCTTTAAGCATCTGTTGCTTTTCTTGAGCGATCTGATCTTTGGCCGTGACAATCATGGTTTGCACTTCGGTTTTGGTTTCGTCGATCATTTGCCGGCTTTGCCTTTCCTCTTGCTGGTTGGCTTTCTCCATAATCGCTTGAGCCTCTTTTCGCGCTTGCTTTAGCTGATTTTCTTTGTCCGCTTCTGATTTGGCCAGGTTTTCCTCAATTTTTTTGGCGTCCTTGAGGCTTTGCTCAATATCCTTTGATCTTTTTTCCATTAATTTAGTCAGTGGCTTTACGGCAAATTTCCACAAGACAAAAATCACGATAGCCAAATTAATTAACTGAGCGATCATTAGTTTCCAATCGATGTGAAAAGTTTTTATTACTTCGTCCATATATTTGTAAATCCCAAATTCTAATTTCTAAATCCTAAACAAATTACAAATCCCAAATTCTAATTTCTCAAACTGTGCCTTAAAAGGATTGTTTAGGATCAAAATTTTGAATTTTGTATTTGTTAATAATCAGATTATCTCAAGAGGAATGGTTAAACCAATCCTCTTGCCCATAATCGGACTATTTGATGCTGAAGGCAATCACCAACGCGTAAATGGAGATTGCTTCGGCAAAAGCGGCGGCCAGAAGCATAGGAACCAGAATTTTGCCGGTTGCTTCCGGATTGCGACCAATTGATTCCATCGCTTTAGCTCCAATTTTACCGATGGCTAGCGCCGGGGCAATGGAACCAATGCCGATCGCTAACGCTTTGGCAATAGTGGATAAATCCATAGCGATATCCTTTCTTGGTTTTTAACTACTCGACTTATGTTTTTTGGATTTAGAGTCGGTGTTATCAACCAATTAATAATTAATAATGTATAATGTATAATTTTTTGAAGCATTAAATCATAAACTCCTCACGCCTAAGGCAAAGATCTCCGCCATGGACCCGCTTCGCCGGCGAGGCGAGCGGATGCACCTCTGAAGTATGCCTTTGGAGAGAATTTAGGATTTATGTCATTATACATTATAAATTATTAATTATACATTATTTTTAATGTTCTTCCGCGGTTGAAGCAATAGTGAAGTAAACCAGGGTCAACATGGCAAAAATTAGCGCTTGGACAATGCCAACAATTAATTCCAAAAAGATAAAAGGGATCGGCAGAATAAAAGCGAAAATTACCGCCATAGCGGCCAGCAAAACCTCACCGGCAAAAATATTGCCGAAAAGACGAAAGGAGAGTGAGGCGATCTTGGCCAATTCTCCCACCAGTTCAATTATTCCCACAAACGCTTTAATCGGATTAATCAAAACAATGAACGGTTCTTTTCTGATTTTTTTGGGAATCTCGGCAAAGGATTTCAAGTTAACGAATTTATTAAGATGTTTCCAAAAACCAATGGTAATGATGCCGAAAATATTGGAGCCAATGACGGCAAACAGTGCTAAGCCTAGAGTAGTGTTTAAATCGGCGGTAGAACCGCGGAAAAAAGGCGCAAAGGTCGATGTGCCGCCGTGCTGTTCAATGAATCCAATTGAGCCGACACCCGGCAAAAGGCCCAACCAGTTGTTGATTAGAACAAAAATAAATATGGCGAACACAATTGGGAAAATCTTCATTGATTTTTTCCGGTCGCTAGTAACGGAGTCTGCCAGTTTTAACGCTCCCTCAATAATTATTTCCCACAAGTTTTGAAGGCCTCGCGGAATCAGTTTAATTTTTTTTCTTAAAGCCAATACTCCCAGGATGATAATGAGAACGGCCAGCCAAGAATTTAAAAGGGAATTAGTAATCGTAAATTTTCCTATTTCCAAAATCGGTTCAGGATACAAGGTCGTTTCATGAGAAACTTGATTGTTAGTCTCGGTCTGCTGATTGGAGTCAGAAGCGTCAGTTTCCTGATGAGCAGCCGGAATGGTATTTTCAGTTTGTTCGTTGGTAGCCATTAATTTTGTTAGTTATTTATTTTCTTTTTTAAAATTATTTTTAGCCGAATCAGAATCCTTTTTTTTGGCGTCGAGCTCTTTTTCTATTTTCTTGGAATAATTAGCGGCAATTTTGACTATTCCCATGCTGGAGATGAAGAAAGCCACGGCCGTGAGTCCTAAAAAAATCCAAGGATCGGTATTATATTTTTTATCTAAAGCCTTGCCGACAAATAAAGCAATTAGAATCGGCCCGGCGATTAATCCGGTAACCTGGCTGAAAATAGTCATGGCCGGTTGCCACCAGGCCGTCTCTTGATTATTATCTGAAGAGGACTTTTGAGGCGCGTCTTTCTCTGTAAATAAGTTGGAGTTTCTTTTTTTCATTTCTGTCTTTAATCCAAAATAATCTGAAATAGCGAAGAATATTGAAATTAACAAAAAAATGCTGGAATAGCCATTTTTTCGCCTATAGATTAGAGCAAATAATCAAATATGTCAATGCTGGCCATTTTTATTCTGTGGAAAAACGGAAAAGCGGCCCTTTTTAGCCTAAAATACCTTTATTTTCCTGATTTCTGTTAAAAATGATATAATCCTATTATAAACTTATTGTACTAAATTATGTCCCATCGCGCCAAAGCCCTAATTATCACCTGCATGGATTTTCGGTTTCAAGACGCTATCCATGATTTTAGTAGGGAGTTAAGAATAGAAGGATCATATGATCTTTTAACTGTTCCCGGAGTAGCCAAAAATCTTTCCCGTCCGGATGATCAGAATACAAAAAATTACCTTCTAGACTCAATTGAAAAATCATTCCGACTGCATGAAATTGCTAGAGTAATAATCATCAATCATCAGAACTGTGGGGGATACGAAGAGTTTGACAACGAAGCAAGCGAAAAAGTGCAACATTATGCCGATTTAAAAAAAGCGGCTAAAATAATCCAAGACATTTTTCCCGATCTAAAAATAAAACTCTATTTTGCCAATCTCAAAGAGAAGGGGAATGAAAGGGAAATAGAGTTTGAAGAAGTAAAGTAGTAATCAAAACAATCACTTTAAAATTATTGAGAAGTGATTTTGTTATTGATTGTATAATTTTAGGAAATTATATTAAGGATTTCGCCAATCCCTATTAAAATAAGACCAGTAACTTGAAATTCATAAAAAATATAATCTAGCTTACCTTTTTTACGAATCAGTTCTTCTTCGTCTTTAAAGATAACGTTTAGTGCTTTAACTCCCTCTCTCATAACGTCACCTCTAATGATTTCTAATTTTTGATTTTTTTCAATATCACCGATTGATGACTCTAAAATAGCAATAAGTTTATTTTCTATTATTTTTCTATAATCCCTTCCGACAATGCTAGCTAGGTTAGTAATTGATTCTTTAATTTCTTTAAATGAAGAAAACAATCTTTCTTTTGCGGCAAACGATAATCCTTCATCGTGAGGAGGAAGTGATTTTCTAATATCGCAAAGCATACTTGCATTGAGATAATTTCTGGAAAGAATATAATGATACCTATTTTCGCTTAGATTTTGTTCATCAAATCTATATTTCCATCGATTATTTTGTATTTCATCATCTAGTTTCTTAATAAATGTGGTTATTACGAAAGCTATAAGTATTGAGATACTTCCAAGACCACGAATAGTCATTATTGATAGATTGCTTGAGAACTCAAGAATAATTGCAATTCCTGCCAGTAAAACAATAAAAATTAAGAAAATTAAATATTCTTTGTTTCTTTTCATAGAATTATTTGATAGTAAATAATTCTATCAATTGTTGTTTTTTTATGCAAGCTATTTAGGATGAAGAATCCACTTTTAACCAAACTTCCTCGCCACCTTTTTAGACAAAATGTGGCGCTAAGAACTGGCTCGCTGGAAAAATTTAGAGAATTTAGGATTCATCGTCACTAATTTAGCAAACTCACCCACCTATGTGGGGTTTGAACGGTGCTAAATTTTCCTTTCGGGGAACGTTCCTTCTTAACTCCAAATTCTAGTTAAATTTTTCCAATGTTCGCCGGATCCCTTGATGGTCGAGTAAACATAGAGATATAAACCCAAAGGACGCTGGGGTCTGGGGCGACTCTAAGCCAAAAAAAGAAGTAGGAACGGCAATTGGCGCTACAGCGCATTAGTCGCCCCAGCAGTTTTGGTTCTTTTGCTGTCAAAAGAACAAGAGCCCTGGGGGCAAAAAATAGTCAGAAATGGAAAATTTTTAATGGCCCTACCTTTCCAAATGAAAAAGCTGCTGATCGGGTGACCGCAGCTTTTAGTAAAGGGCGCAGATTGTTCGGGGCGAATCAGTTCAGTTCTTCAACGGACGTGAGGCACTGAAAAATTGTGGCGAGTTTAGTCTGATCGAGCAATTTACGCATCTTGGAATTGTCGCCCAGAATGACGGCGAGCTGTTGACTTATTCCCGCTTGATCTCCCAGAGCACGTAGCCCGACCAAAACAGAAATTCCGGAAAGATCCGTAGAATTTACTTGAGTAACATCAACTGCCATTCGTTTGATCGCCCTAAGTCCCGTTTCTCTCAGTAAGGGGCTTTCCTTAATCATTAGTTTAAATAAGTCCTCTCCGTTTTTTTCGAAAGAGCCCCTCAGGGTAATTAGTAGAATACCCCCTGTTATTCTTACGGAGTATTCCATTGCTCCCATCATTTAAATCACCTCCCTCATGACTGTTAAATCCGGCAGATTTTTTCCAATGATCGGTAAGTAATCTTATCACCGAGGGCTTTTTAGTCAATTCTTTTATCCCGTCTAGAAGCTCGTTCCTTAGAGAGTGTTAACTCTTATGATTGATTAAAGCTAGCTAAGTTGGGCTTCTAACGGAATTTGTTGACAAAAACCCTTTTTTGCGCTATAATAAAGGTGAAAATAAAAATAAATAACCACAAAAAATATGCTAGGAGGGCATATTTACCAGCCTAGGCTAGACGCCGAGTCTATGCGGGGCATAAACCGAAACAAAATTAAAGATTAAAAAATCTGCCTTTTTAGGCAGTTTTTATTTATCAACAAAAATTAATAATTAAATCAAAAAAATGAACAATATTAAAAAAATTATAAATTATAGCGGATTAATCTTCTTCTTTGGACTGGCCTTACTAATCATTGCGCCTAATCAAGCTTCGGCCCAGAATCCTTCTCTTGCCGGTACTGTTACCGAACCGGATGAAACCACGGCGGTAACTAATGCCTTAGTAGACGTGAGAAATGCCACCTGGTCTTATTATCAATCAACCTATACCGATCAGAACGGAGATTTTACTTTTAATGATCTGCCCGCTGACAATTATACCGTTCAAGTCTGGGCAGGGCATGCTACTTATAAAGATCCTGATCCCATTCAGGTTTATCTGCCAGGTACTCCGGTTTATGATTTAGGAACCGTTGCTTTAGTGGAACCTTCCGTTCTGCTGACTCTTACTATGTCTGACGAGGTAACACCGGCAGGTTACGTTGGGGTCAATTTGCATGATGCTAACAACACTATTTGGAAATATGAATCTACTAATAATTTAGGAGTGGCTTCTTTCGGTCTGGAGAGTAATGGAATATATACGATTGAGGTTTACGGCAATTTTGAAGGAGAATCTCCTCCTGATCCAATTACCTTCACTTATTCTGGCAGCATGGTTACTTTAGCCGCCAGTTATAAAGCCCCGAATGTCGTTGGTTATGTTTTAAAACCGGATCTGACTCCTTGTGCCAGCGAATGCAGCATCTCACTCTATACTAATAATTGGACTTATTCTTATTGGGCGAACACTGATGAGAACGGTTATTTCTCCTTAAATATCAGTCAGAGCGCCACTTATAATATTAATGTGAATTACTGGGGGGATAATTATTCTGCGCCGGACCCTACGACGGCGGCGATTAATGCCAATATCAGCAACAATCTTGGTAATTTATATCTTCTGAATAATAATATTACCGGAACGCTTTTAACGCCTTCCGGCGATCCGGTGGCAAACGCTTCTTTTAGTTTTTATAATAACAACTGGACAATTAACAAGTATGGAACTACGGCAGAAGATGGAACGTTCGGTCTGGCGATTACCACTAACGGCGCTTACAAACTGGAGTTTTGGATTGATCAGTATTCTTATCCTGATTATGCTGCCCCTGCTACCCAAACCATTAATTATTCTGGATCAAATATTAATGTAGGAACGCTTTATCTTTCGCCGGCAATTATGAAAGGAAAAGTGGTAACGGAATCCGGCAGTCCGGTAACTAACGCGCAAGTGGATGTGCACGATTCCTCTTATAGCTGGCAAAACAGTTATTGGGGTCAGACTAACGCCGATGGCGAATTTACGGTTAATAAAAGTTTTGCCACCGGAACTTATTACGTCAAGGTTAACCCTCCCTTTGATCAAGAAGGTTTACTGCCCTCGGAAACGCTTAGCGTCCAATTAACTGCCGGCCAGACCAGTACTTATTATGATACCCATCCCATTCAATTAGCCACCGCCAGAAAGAAAATAACGGGAACGGTTTCTTATCCCAACGGTAATCCGGTAACGGATGCCCGGATCGACACCTGGGCCTTAGGGGGAATGTATGGCGGATACGCTTGGGATCAGACTAATTCGCAAGGCCAATACACCCTGTGGGTTGGCAAAGGATCTTACGGAATAAATGTCTGGCCGGATTGGGGATCAGGCGGCGAGCCGGATTGGGGCGCTCCCGCTGAGCAGTACATTGAATTTACCGAAGACGATTCCATTAGTGAAACAAACACGGTCAATTTTACCGTGGTCGAATACGATGCGACCTTAACGGGAAAACTGGTGAAGCCCGACGGCAGCGCTTTGGGCAATATGATTTCGGCAAACGTTGACGCTTGGGAGAAAGGCGGCCGTACCGGCAACTGGGCGCAGGTAGACAGTAGCGGCAACTTCTCCTTGAAATTAGCCGGAGGTCATACCTATGAAATAAACATGTGGGCCTGGAGTTATTCCGGCGAGGGCGAAGAATATGCCGGCCCGGCGATTGCTCCCGTAAAGATGATTTCTGATTCAACTTATGATTTGGGAACACTTAATCTGGTAGAAAAGAATGCTCATATCACCGGCAAGGTGACCGATACCAATGGAACGCCGATTGAAGGAGCTAATCTTAACGCTTGGTCCGAATCAGCCGGCGGTTGGGGCTCGGCCATGACCGATGCCGATGGTGAGTACGATATGCTGGTGTTCGGGGGGACTTATCAAGTGAATGCTTTCCCCAGTTGGAACGCTTCTCCCGAAGATGAAGGAGCAAGTTACGTTCCGATTACTCCGCCGACCGAAATTTCTATTCAAGCCAATCGAACCGTTAGCGATGTTAATTTTCAAATGGGAATTGCCGATGCCACGATCAAGGGGCATTTAGAAACGGCCGATGGCGATTTAATCAATAGCTGGGGCTGGGTTAATGCCTCAAATTCTCGAGATGATTTTCAAGAAGGCGACATGTGGTACGGCGGCTTTTTAGGAGCGCCGTTGGAAAGCGGACAGTTTTCGCTTGATGTTCCGGCGGGTAAATATGAACTGAATGCCTTTATGGACTGGAACTCTGATTATATTCAGAATTCCGAGGTTTCCGTAAACATTGAATCCGGCCAAACCAAAGACGATGTGGTGATTACCATGATTCCCACGAATTCCAAAATTCAGGGCAAATTCAAAGATGCCGACGGTAACACCGTCTATGGCTTATGGGGAGAAATTTTCGGAGATCGCGCGGAAGGCGGCAATACCTTTAGTCAGATAAATCCTGATGGTACCTATTCCCTGAAAGTTGCCGCGGGCACCTGGAATTTAGATTATTGGCTTGATCCTTGGTCGGGGGCGGGGTATCTGCCCTCTAGCCTGGAATCAAAGAAAGTTACAGTAGAAGAAGATGAAACAATCACGCTTGATTTTACCGTTCTGGCCGCTGATTCAGCGATTTCCGGCGTAGTTCATGATGAAGAAGGAAATGAAATTGAAGGCGCTCACGTTTATGCTTCTTTGGACTATGCTGGTCAACAAAGAGACGATAATTACAGCAGCTACGGATTTGATTCCTTAGAAGCAGTCTCGGATGCTAACGGGGTATTTTCCTTAATGGCTCCGGAAGGCGAGTATTATCTGCATGCTTCTTTACCACCATCTTTAGGCTACATCTTTACCGGAGCGCAGTTAGTTTATACCAGCCCCAATGATCCGGCGGAAAATATAGAAGTAATTTTTGCCTCGGCCGACGCTCAAATTACCGGTCAAGTAACACTGGAAGCAGAAAACAATCAAGCATTTATTTATGCTTACACCAGCAATGGCGGATATTCCGAAGCAACTACCAGCGATGGCGATTACACTATTGCCGTGACTAGAGGTGAAACCTGGCGGATTGGCGCAGTTCATGAAAGCGGCACTTCCTACTATATTAGTGAACAGAAAGATGTGGTAGTTGATGCCGCCACTAAAACTCAAGATCTGGAACTGGAATATCAAGGGGAAATGCCGGAATCAACCAACTCTACCTTTGATTCCACTCAATCGTTCAGTTTAGAATTAGAAGACGGCTTTGCCATTCAGGCTCCGGCCCGGGCCTTCGCTACCGAGGGTAACGTAACGTTGACGGTTAAACCTACCGCTAAAATGGCTTATCAGGCCGGCGCCCAGCCTTTGCAGGGGTACGGTTATGAAATAACGGTCCGCGGCGACGACGGCTCGACCATTCAAAGCTTTAATTCTAACGTAACGCTGACCATTCCTTATTCTGAAGAAGCGCTTCAAGACCTGGGATTATTAGAAAGCGATTTGAGCGGTGAATATTTTGATAGCACTTCTGGCATTTGGGAAGGTGCGGCCAGCGTGATTGTGGACGAAGACAACAACGTAATTAACATTCAAACCGATCATTTCAGTACCTTCAGTACCATCACTCCTGGTAGAGCAGCGGATGCAGAAAATTTAGAGTTGGGCGTTACCGCGCCAACTGAGGGAACGGCAGTTTCTACTGATTCGGTGTTGGTATCCGGTACGGTCAGTGATAATGCCGCTATCGTGACTGTCAGGCTGAACGGGGTAAGTAGCGGTGAAGTTACGGTGGATTCTTCCGGCAGCTTCTCTAAAAATGTTGCCGGGCTGTTAGAAGGAGAAAACACTATCCTGGTAGGCGCCGTGAAAGGTTTGCTTACTGCCGATACGGTCAGCCGAACGATAATTTATTCGCCGGAAGGGGAAACCCCGCTTGATTCCGTAACCGGCATTGCATACGACATTGCGGTCACTACCAACGAAAATTCCTCACCCCATATTCGGGTGTTCAACTCCGAAGGAGAATTACAAAGCCAGTTCTTTGCTTTCTCTGAAGCCTATCGCGGCGAATTCAGAATTCTGACCGCCGACGTTAACGGTGATGATGAAATGGAGATTATTGCCTGGCCATACGGCGAAGGATACGGTCCGCAAATAAGAATCTTTGCTAAAGACGGAACTTTGCTGGCCCAAGAACTGGTCTTAAACGAAGGATACCGCGGTGGGATTGAAGTGGTGAACAATGTTGATCTGGACGGTGATGGAAAACAGGACATGGTAGTGGTGCCGCGAGGAAACGGCGGCCCGAACTTGCGCGCTTATAAGTACAACTCCCAAACCGGTACGATTGATTTGTTAGCCTGGACTATGGCTTATCAAGAGGAATATCAAGGCGAGATTGCCGTGGCCACCGCTGACGTTACTGGTGATGGAAATGTGGATGTTATTACTTCACCGCTTGACGGAGGCCCTAATATCAGAGTATTCCACTATGATTCGATACACGGTACTTTAGAACTGGACGATTGGTTTATGGCTTATCAAGAGGAATTCCAAGGAGGAGTTTTAGTTGCTACTGGTGATGTTAATGGGGACGGCCAGAAAGATATTATCACTTACCCAGAAGAAGCCGGCGGAGCAAACATCAGGGCTTATAGCTATAATTCCGAAACCGGAGCCTTTGAACTGATTAATTGGATTCAGCCTTTCAGTGATGATTACCGCGGTTTGATGGAAGTAAAGGTATTTGATTTAGATAAAGACGATCAGGCGGAAATAATCGTTGCTCCGGCTACCAACGGCGGTCCTAACCTAAGAGTTTACAGTTACAACTCTGCTACGGAAGATTTTGACCTGAAAGATTGGGCCATGGTATTTGCCGATGATTTCAGGGGAGGAGTCGGATTAGAAGTATCCAATTTAGACGGTGATGCCTATCGGGAGGTGGTGGTTTATCCGCTGCAGAACGGCGGCCCGAATCTGCGGATTTACGAATACGATGCCGCAGGCCAGCTGACCCTCCTTGATTGGACCTATGCCTATGCCGCTGATTTCCGCGGTGAAATGACGGTTCGAGTAGCGGATCTGAATGGTGACGGAACATCATCCTTGGTCGTTACTCCGTTAAGTGGCGGCGGCCCGAATGTCAGAATAATCAACGTGGAAAATGACGAGCTTGTCGTAAGCAACTGGTTCATGGCTTATGATGAAACGTTCAGAGGAGGAGTACTTACTAAATTCATAAATTAATAATACTAAGTACAATCCTCCTCGCGAAAAGCCGGGCTCCAAAAGCCCGGTTTTTTCAATCTTGATTTAAAATCAACTTTGGTCTAGGATGGGTAAAATGCATTGTTCTTTAACCTTAACCAGAGGGGGAATCTGTGACTGAATCACAAGAAATCCAAGATTCACTGGAGTTTGTCAATTGGCTCATTCGGGAAGGCGGATTGCAGCTGATGAAACATGAGCGAATCCGCGAACTGGCCCGAGGCGGAATTATCGGCTGCATGTGCGCTGATGGCGATTATTCCCTGCTTCTAGAAATGAAGCTGAAAGAGGTGAATCCGCGGCAACATTTACTAAAGCTCAATGGGGGCGGTTTTCTTCTGGGTCTTGATCCTAACAGCGGTTTTGACGCTGCGACCAAAGAATACCTTCATGCTGCTCAGGTCGTGTTGAAATGGGATTTGACAGAGGCATTCCATCAACTCAAAAAGGGCACTACGGTTCTGATGATCGCGCACGGAATTCATTGCGGCAAAGCGCACAAGCTGGAAGTTTCTCTTTCTGATATGCTTCTGGCTACTATGCGTGCAGACGAAGTAGTAACCGCTCACTTGGAAGTGTCAGAAGACGTGGTCTTGCCGGTATTTTTGATGGATTGGACGCCTGGAGAGAAAGGTATTTTGAAGAAGAAGGTAAAACTCTACGTAGTCAAGAAGAAGGCAGGACTTCTGATCAAGCGATGGTTTGACCGGAACCGATGATTCAGCCGTACTTTCCAGAGCAGTCTTGAAACGAGACTGCTTTTTCATTTCTTTTTATCATTGAACTTTTTGTGCTAAAATTACCTCATGGAATTCCTCAAAACGCTTAATCTAGAGCAAAAAAAAGCGGTTACTCATGGTGAAGGGCCGCTTTTAATTGTGGCCGGTGCCGGTACGGGAAAGACTACCGTGATTACTCAAAGGCTGGCTTGGCTGATTGAGCAGAAAAAAGCGAATCCCGATGAAATCCTGGCCCTTACCTTTACCGAAAAAGCGGCTGGCGAAATGGAAGAAAGAGTTGATCAATTATTGCCTTACGGCTACGTGGATTTATGGGTTTCTACTTTCCATTCCTTTGGCGAGCGGATTCTAAGGGATTACGCTTTAGAAATCGGCCTTGATTCCGGATTCCAAATTCTGTCTCGGGCGGAACAATGGCTTTTGATCCAGCAAAATCTCGACCAGTTTGAATTAAATTATTATAAGCCGCTCGGCAATCCCACCCGCTTTATCCAAGCCTTGATCCAGCATTTTTCCCGCGTAAAGGATGAAAACATTTCACCGGAAGAATACTTAAAGTACGCCCAATCTTTAACCAAGAAAAAAAATCTAAAGCCTGATCAACAAGAAGAGGCCGAAAAGACTTTAGAAGCCGCTAAAGCTTATAAAAAATACCAAGATCTTCTGAATCAAAACGGCTACTTTGATTTCGGCGATTTAATTATTCGTACCTTGGAGTTGTTTCAAAAAAGAAAAACGGTTTTGGAAAAATTCAGAAAACAGTTCAAATATATTCTGGTGGATGAATTCCAAGATACTAACCATGCCCAGTACGAATTGCTGAAACTTTTGGCTTATCCTAAAAATAATCTCACCGTGGTGGGAGATGACGATCAGGCCATTTACCGCTTTCGGGGCGCCTCCATGAGCAATATTTTGGAGTTCAAAAAGGATTTTCCCAAATCCAAGGAGGTGATTCTGGTTAAAAACTACCGCTCTCGGCAGAATATTCTGGATTTAGCCTATCAGTTTATCCAACTAAACAATCCCAATCGATTAGAATATCAGCTCAAGAAGACCGGCGCCAAGGCTCCTAAAATAAAAAGAGTCAGCAAAAAGCTTTTAGCCTGGCAAAAAGGCGAAGCGGTGATCAAGCACATTGAATCAGAAACCGAAGAAGATGAAGTGCTGGATGTTCTGCGGGAAATTCTGAAGTTGAAAAGGCAGAATCCGAAACTGACCTGGAATGACTTCGCTATTTTAGTGCGAGCCAACAACCAGGCGGACATTTTCGTAAAAACGTTTATCAATCAAGAAGTGCCTTATCAGTACGTGGCGGCTCGAGGGCTTTACCAACAGCCGGAGATTCTAGACGTTATTGCCTGGCTCAGGATGCTCGACAACTACCATGAGAGCCCGAGCCTGTTTCGGGTATTATCGATGGATGCTTTTAACATTGATATGCGCGATTTGATTCGTATTTTAAACTTTACTAACCGTAAACGTTGTTCAATCTACGAGACATTGGAACAAATCGACCAAGTTTACTATATTCAGCCTAAAACCAAAGAAGTTATCCGCTTTATTTTGGATTTAATCAAAAAGCAGACCCAAATGGCCAAAGAAAAATCGGTGGGGCAAGTGGCTTATGAATTTTTGAAGTCGATCGGTTATCTGAAAAAACTGAGCAGCAAGGATGATCCTGATTACCACAAGAAAATCCAAAATATCAGCAAGTTTTTTAGAAAAATCCAGGAATTCGAAAAAAGCCACAGCGAGCCGACGGTTAAAAACTTTATGGCCGAGCTGGGGTTAATTATTGATATCGGGGAAGATCCGGCCCCGGCCCAAGCAGAAGAAGGCCCGGAGAGCGTGAAGATTATGACGGTTCACGGCGCCAAGGGGTTGGAATTTTCCCAGGTATTTATTGCCAATATGGTGGATAAGCGCTTTCCCAGCATTGAACGAAAAGAGCAAATAGAAGTTCCTAATAGTTTGATTAAAGAAATCCTGCCTGAAGGAGATGTCCATTTGCAAGAAGAAAGAAGATTATTCTATGTGGCCTGCACTCGGGCCAAAGAGGGGCTCTATTTCACCTCCGCCTTGGATGTGGGCGGCAAAACCAAAAAGAAACCCTCCCGATTCCTGTACGAAATAAAAGTAAAGAAAGAAGAGAAAGAAAAACCAGTAGAACAGTTGAATTTAGGATTCGACATTGTCCAGAAAAAATCCGCTAAGAAAGAAAAAATCCAATATCCTTTGCCGGAAAGATTCAGTTTTTCCCAGTTCAAAGCTTTTGAAACCTGCCCTAAGCAATACAAATACATGTTTATTTGGAAAATACCGGTATTGGCCGGCAGGCACACCTACAGCTTTGGTTCATCCGTTCATAATACCCTGCGCGCTTTTTACACTTTAATTCAGCAAGGGGAAAAACCAGCGAAAGCCGATTTGCTCAAACTGTACGAAGACAATTGGATTGACGATTGGTATGATACCAAACAGCACGAGCAGGAAAGGAAAAAAGCGGGCCAAATAATGCTGGAGGAATTTTACGAAAAGAATCATAAAAATTTCCGGCCGCCGGAATTCCTGGAAAAAGGGTTTAATATAAAAGTGGGAGAATACTCCGTGCGCGGATTCATTGACCGTGTGGATCGAATGGGCCAAGAAACGGTAGAGATTATTGATTACAAAACGGGCAAAAAACCAAAAGTGAAATCACAAATCGACCATAATCAGCTGTTAATTTACTATTTGGCCATGAAAGAGGTGTTTAAAAAAGAAGCGGCGCTGTTAAGCTTTTACTATATCGACGGCAACGAAAAATATTCCTTTACCGCCAATGAGGAGGATGTCGGAAAGCTAAAGGTTAAAATCAAGAAAAACATTGAAGAAATCAGGACAGGCGATTTTACCGCCACGCCGTCTGTTTATAAATGCGCCGCTTGCGATTTTCGGGAGATTTGCGAAGAGCGGGCGGTTTGAATTAGCTTGTAGCTTTTTAGCTTGTAGCTTGTAGGTAGTAGGTAGAAAATCGTAGGATGTAGAAGATGTAGCAAAAACCTTTAGGTTTACAGCCATTCCAAAACATACATAATTCAAAATTAGAATGTCCGAATTAAAACGAAAACTGAATATTATTGATAAAAATGATCAGGTGATTGGTCAGGATACCAGAGAAAACATCCATCAAAATGGATTGCTTCATCGCGAAATTCATATTTGGGTTTTCAATCGGAAAAAAGGGGTTCTTTTGCAAAAGCGGGCAAGAGATAAAGATACTTATCCTGGTCTGCTGGATGCTTCCACCGGCGGGCATGTGGAAATAGGGGATGATTATCTTAAAACGGCGGTGAAGGAACTTAAGGAGGAAACCGGAATCAAGGCAAACCCGTCTGATTTGGTTTTTATAACTAAAATGCGCCAAAAAAGTTATGATCAAGTTACTAACATGACCAATAATGTAATTAGGGTAGTGTATGCTTTTGAATACAACGGGGAATTAAATGATCTGAAGATTGAGAAAGGCAAAGCCACCAGCTTGGAATTCTGGCCGCTGGAAAAAATCTTTAATCCTTCTAAAAAGGATAAGAAGAAGTTTATTCCGGCACTACTAAGCGACCAGGTGCTGGATATTTTAAGAAAAATAGAAAAACTGGTGGAGGCAAACATCAGATGACAAACGATAATAAATAAATTCCGATAAACAATGAAAAAACTTCTTCTCGCTTCCCGCGGCACCTACATTACTGACGGGAAATACGAAATTTTTGATAAGCCCCGCGATCAAATCAAATGGGCTTATATTACCACTGCCGGAAAAAGCGTGCCTGACACGGCTTATATTCAAAAACATGTCACTCGTATGCGGAAATTGGGATGGGACTTTGAGGATATTGATATCGAAGGAAAAAACCCCAATGAGTTGCGGGAAATTTTGAAAGACAAGGATGCTATCAATATGCTGGGCGGCAATTCCTATTTTCTGCTTAAATGTATTCGAGAGAGCGGGTTTGAACAAGTGCTGAAAGAATTTCTGGAAAGAGGGGGAGTATACTGCGGCTCCAGCGCCGGCGCTTACGTAGCCTGCCCGACCATTGAGACGGCCACTTGGAGGAATCCCAAAAAGTTTAACCGTCACGGAGTCACCGATTTTACCGCAATGAATCTGGTTCCCTTTTTAATCTTGGCTCATTATAAGCGAGAAGAAGAGCAGATTATCCAGCCAAAAATACAGGCGGCGAAATATCCGGCTAAATTGCTTACGGACCAGCAGGCGATTATGGTGCAAGATGATCAGATTGAGCTGTTAGAAGATCCTAGCATGGAATTAAAGGATTTTGGAGGGTGAAATTAATATGAAAAAAATTGTCCTAATTTTCACAGGATGGATAATAATTATTGCCACGGTTTTTCTTAGCTTTTACAACCGGTCAATTACGGAATATCATAAAATTGATCCCATAACCGGCGAGGAGTACGGTGAAATGGGATTTTACACCGATTGGACCAAAATGGCTTGGTATCTGGCTGGAGTAACCGTTGTTTATTGTGTCACCTGTTTTGTAGTATTACATCTTAGAAAAAAGAAATCCGCGACTTTGGATGAAGCAAAGAAAAAGTAATCAATTACTAATCAATAAGATAGAGTCTATGTTTTACAAAAGAATTTTATTAATAAGCATTTTTTTGGGAATTTTTCTTTTGCTACCGGTAAGATCCGAAGCCAGAGGGCCAGAAGATTGCCAAAGCGGCTATGAATGGCAGCCCATGAGCGGCGTAGGATGTGTTCAATCAGACTGCAATGATGTTGCTAATGCTCACTGGTCTTATACTAGCCAATGCGTTTGCGGTTCTTCAGGCAGTGAATTTGAAGATTTATCCGATCCTAATAAGGAATGTTATCGTCCGGCGGATTATGACGCTTGCCCGGGTTGCGTCTATGCTTGTGTCAATCTTGATGAACTTTGTCCCAATGAGCAATCTCAACAAAATTCTAATGTAAATGCGCCAAAGAATAATAATAATACAAATGTATCCCTAAACAGTAATGCTAACCGAAATCAGAATAAAAATGTTAATATTAACACTTCGGTAAGTAACGCTAATACTTCCTTATCTACTTTAGGAGCCACTGGTTTAACTTGCCAAGATCAATGTAGCAAGTTTTTACGCGGCAAAAAGAATGCCCAAGTGATTACAGCGGAAGGAGATTATCCAGAATGCAATTGCCAAATTGACGTCCAAGATGATAATGGGCTTCTTACCCAAACTATCTCGGTAGAGGGCAATATTGAAACCACTTATACTTTTGATCCCGCTTCCGGTAGTCTGGTCTCTAAAGAAAGGTTTGACCGCCGCGAAGAAGTGGAAAAAATTCGCCAAAGATTGGGGTACCGCTATACCGAATCAGAGATAGACAAACTTTTAGATGGCGAGAAGATGAAGGAATGGTTCAATGGCCAAATTAAAAACATCAGAACCGAGACCAGAATCTGGCATCCTCAGTTTTGGTGGCAGCACGTGGTGGCCGTTTTGGACCACGGCTTTGACGGGAACAGCGCCGATTTTGTCGATGTCAATGAATACGGCCGGTGCGGCGATTCTATGCAATGGTTAGAACGCAATCTATCCCAACATTTAAGTTTGGGCGATGATCCCGATCTCCCCGGACAAAAACACGAGGCCATGCTTTCAATTACCGGAGAGAAATACGGCAATTTTCTCAACCACACCTCTTTAATGATTCGTCCTGCCGGAATTTCTAATCTGGAATGGGAGGAAATCGTCAAAGAGCTTAAAAAACTATCGGGGGGAACTGAAGACAACCCTGGCATTCCTCCTAATAATCTTCAAAGTATTGATTCCCGTTTGCTTGACGCTAAGGTTTTAGACCCTTATAAAAAAGAGCTGACCACCGTTAGAGAATTTATTAGGGGCTGGTCTTATATTCGCATAAGCTAATAAAAAAATGAAAAAGAAATTTATATTAGTAATCGTTCTCTTAATCTTTTTACTTATTGTGGTTGTCGGTGCGGGATCATTAATATTGAAAAGGGTGCCGGCTGTAACATATCAAGTCGATCCGCCTGATTCTAGAGCCCATTGGGGAACTATCTCTGGCTCTTTGAGCTATCCCAGCGAAGCGATACCGGCAATGGGCGTTTGCGCCGAGACCACCGAAAAGGAAGATTTATACTGTACTTATGAAATGATAGAAAGTAATGATTATACTTATGGCTTAGGCTACAAACTGAATGTTCCTCCGGGAGACTACTATATTTTTAGCCATTTGGTAGAAGAGGGAAGGGAAAAAATTGGGTACACCAATGAAGACAAAGCGTATTATTCTAAGTTTGTTACCTGCGGAATGTTATACGAATGTCCTTCGCATAATCCAATAAAGGTTGAAGTGAAAACCCGCGAGCACATTACCAGAATTGATCCGGTGGATTGGTACGATTATTAATAAGTTACAGAAACTGCATTACAACAATCTCAGCAGAATTCATTAAACTTAATCCTAAAAAATGCCTGAAAAAAAACTGACTCCTGAAGAAGAAGCGGTGATTGTGCATAAAGGAACCGAAGCGCCTTACAGCGGAAAATATGATCAGCATTTTGAAAAAGGGACCTATGTCTGCAAGCGCTGCGGGGCCGAACTTTACCGCTCCGATGATAAATTCGACGCCCGTTGCGGCTGGCCCAGCTTTGATGCCGAAATTCCCGGCGCGGTTAAAAGACAGCCTGATCCCGATGGCCGGCGGATTGAAATCCAATGCGTTAACTGCGGCGCTCATTTAGGGCATGTGTTTGAAGGGGAGAAAATGACCGAAAAAAATACCCGTCACTGTGTTAATTCCATTTCCATGGAGTTTGTTGAAGATGAAAAATAATCTTAAAACAATCATTCTGGGCGGAGGCTGCTTTTGGTGTACCGAAGCGGTTTTTTTAATGATGAATGGAATTAAAACCGTTCTGCCTGGTTATGCCGGAGGGGAAAAAGAAAATCCTACTTACGAGGAAGTTTGCCAAGGAAATACCGGCCATGCGGAAGTGGTTAAGCTCGACTACGATCCTAGTATTGTATCTTTAGAAAAAATTCTGAAAATATTTTTTAAGATGCACAATCCGACCAGCTTGAACAAGCAGGGCAGAGATGTCGGTACCCAGTACCGTTCGATTATCCTTTATTCTGACGAGGATCAGGCGCGTCCAATTAAAGATTATGTCGGGCGGATCCAAAAGGAATATACCAGTCCGATCGTGACGGAAGTTAAGAAACTGGAAAAATTTTATGAAGCGGAGGAATATCATCATCGCTATTTTGAAAGAAATCCTAATCAAGCTTATTGCCAAGTGGTGATCGCGCCGAAGGTTAAAAAGGTTCAAAAAAATTTTTCAGAGGAGTTGAAAAAATAAGAATTTTGACATTGTTATTCAACTAGTTGCCGGTAATAAAAGTAAATAATGAAACCCGTTAAAAATATCGAAATAATCTTAAGAGCGATTATCGTAAACAGCGATAAAATTTTATTATGCGTTTCCAACGATCAGCCGCCAATTCATTATTTGCCCGGGGGGCATTTGGAATACGGCGAGACATTGGAAGAATGTCTAAAAAGAGAAATTAAGGAGGAAGTTGGAGCAGTAGTGAAAACCTCTCGGTTCATGGAAACATTCGAAAATTTTTTTAAGTGGCGCGGAGAAAATCACCACGAAATAAATTTGTTATACGAAGTCACTTTAAAAACCGTGAATCCTGAGAAAATAAAATGCCAGGAAAGCCACATCTCCATTACTTGGTTAGCCGTAAGCGCGATTCCGAAATCGCGCCTTCTACCCGCGAGCATCCATCAATACTTGATAAAATATTTTAATCATTAACAAAAATCATTATGTCCAAACAACTTCGCAACATTATTTTAGTAATTGTCTTTGTCTTAGCGGCAGTATTCGTTTTAAGATTTGTCATTGGCGGTGATGAAGATAACTGGCTTTGCGAAAATAATCAGTGGGTCAAACACGGCAATCCCACCGCGGCTATGCCTGCCACCGGTTGCGGGCCGGTAATTGACAATTTTGATGATTGTGTCGCCGCGGGGAATATAGTAATGGAAATTTATCCGGAACAATGCCGAACAGCCGACGGCCGCACTTTCACCAAGAATATCGGGAATGAGCTGGAAAAGACCGACCTAATCCAAGTGGATAATCCCAGGCCTAATGCGTCCGTTGCCAGTCCTTTAGAAATTTCCGGAAGAGCCAGAGGAAGTTGGTTTTTTGAAGGAGATTTTCCAATAACAATTACGGATGCAAACGGCAAAGAATTAGGCACTGCCATTGCCCAGGCACAGTCCAATGGTTCGGCAGGCTCACCACAGGGTTGGATGACTGAAGAATTTGTCCCTTTTACCGCCCAGCTGGAATTTGCGGTGCCGGTCTCCGATCAAGGAACGCTGACTTTAGAAAAAAACAATCCTTCTGGTCTTACAGCTAATAATGATCAGCTAATCATCCCCGTTAAATTTGATTTAACCGAGACCACTAAAATTCAGGTCTATTTTGATAATAATCAACAGAATCCGGCAGTTGATTGCAGTAAAGTTTTTCCAGTAGAGCGAAAGATTTGGAAAACTCCCGCAGTGGCGCGAGCGGCCTTGGTCGAACTTTTGAAAGGGCCGACTGAAACGGAAAAAGAGCAGGGGTTTAAAACTACTTTACCTCAGGGAGTAGAAATTAAAAGTCTGACCATTGAAAATGGTGTGGCGAAAGCGGATTTTAACAATCAGTTGCAATTTCAAGTAGGCGGGGCCTGCCTAGTAACGTTCATCCGATCCCAAATTACGGAAACTCTGAAACAGTTTCCTACAGTGGAAAGCGTAGTTATTTCCGTCGACGGGCAAACCGAAGACATTTTACAGCCGTAAAAACAATTTGAGAAAAATATAATAAATCCCCAGCCGTCAAAGTGTTTTTTATTTTGCCCACTATTGGGCTCTTGTTCTTTTGGCAGCAAAAGAACCAAACTTGTCCTGAGCGAAGTCGAAGGGACTGCTGGGGCGACTATGCGCTTTGGCGCCAATTACTACTCCTGTTTCTTTTTTTGGCTTAGAGTCGCCCCAGACCCCAATGCTGTTTTTGCTTATTTTACTATCCTTGTTCATTATCAAACAATCAGCAGGGTTTTGGACATTGGGATTTGAATCATTAGAAATTGATTAGAAATTTCCGCCAAAGGCGGATCAGCCTTAGGCTGAAGATATTAGTAATTAGAGATTGGCATCCATTTCTCCCGCGGTTTTCATTTCTACCTAAAACCAGCTATAATGAAGTCACTTAAAAAGTAACTTATGTCCCAATACTACAACTCTAACCGCAAAAGCAATCTGTACCGCCCGCATTCTCCGGAACCGTTCAAAGTGTCGCGTTCCAAGATCGATCTGTTTTTGGAATGCCCGCGCTGCTTTTATTTGGACCGGGTCAGGGGAGTGGGCCGGCCGCCTTCGTATCCTTTTAATTTAAACGCGGCGGTGGATACCCTTTTAAAGCAGGAATTCGATGTTCACCGCGCCCAAGGGACCCAGCACCCCTTAATGGAAAAATACGGGATTGATGCCATTCCCATTCCCCATGAAGATTTGGATCAATGGCGGCATAATTTCACCGGTATCCAATATTTGCATGCACCTACCAATCTTCTGATTTTTGGCGCAATCGACGATCTTTGGCAAAATTCCAAGGGAGAATATATCGTGGTGGATTATAAAGCCACCGCTAAAAAGGAAGAAATTAAAGAGCTGGATCAGGATTGGCAAGACAGCTACAAAAGACAGATAGAGGTTTACCAGTGGCTGCTCAGACAGAACGGCTATCCTGTCTCTAACACCGGTTACTTTGTCTACTGCAATGGCCGAGCGGACAAAGAAGCGTTCGATGGCAAGCTGGAATTTGACGTTACTTTAATCGCTTACGAAGGCAATGATTCCTGGGTAGAAAAGACAATAGTGGATATTCACAAATGTTTGAATAAAAAAGCCCCGCCCCAAGCGGCTCCGGGCTGCGATTACTGCAGCTACCTGGAAGCGGCTAGAAAGCAAAAATAACGATAATTATTTTCCAGAATTCATTCCTTTTATAACCAGAGGGATATCTACTTTTTGGCGCCCCTCCAGAGGCGGGCAGGCAAAAAGTAGCAAAAAGCGTTGGGGGCGGCAAAGCGCCGATTCGCCAATCTTTGTATGTTTCGTTTTGCCTGGGCTAAAGTGCCGCCCCCAAGCCCCCTACGATTCGTATTTCAAATTTAATGCTCTATCTAACAAAACAACGAACATTGTAATTCGGGATTTTTGTGAATTAGGTATTGACAACCAAGATAATTTGTGATATCTTTAATCTCTGAAAAAAGAAAGCAGTTTTAAAACTTCAGATAGCAAGGAGGATCGTCCATGAAGAACGTGTTGACAGTGTTGGTTCTGTTGATTGTCGCTTCGGCATCTTTGTTGCTTGGTTGCCAGAAGGGCGATCAGCAAGACATCGCGGTCAAGCAGGGACAAGAGTACGCCAACTCAATCTCCCGTCCGGAGAAAATCCAGACTTTCAGCCGCTTGGTCGGCGAGTACAACCGGACCGTACAGTTGGAAATGGCGGCGAAAACTCAGGATGATCAGGAACGGGCGCACATGGTGCAGTTCTACACTTTCCAGTATCTGGCGGGTTACTACTGGAACGTATTCTATTCGTCAGAGAGGGAAGATTTCTTTGCCGACAGTTCTTGGCATGAAAATCTGCCCAGCGGAATGGTGCTGGGGCCGGGCGGACCACTGGATTCTCTGGAAGGGAATTCTCTCACCACCAGTGATCCTCGGCAGGATTTCGAGAATTTCCTGAATTACTCCTTTGGAGAAATTGACTACCAAAGCATGTTCGCAATCGTGCAGGACGGTAGTTACCTGAAACTCCAAGAGCAAATCAGGCAGGATCTTGCCCAACGCTTTCCTAAGTAGTACTTTACTTTTCGCTCATTACGCCCGCTAGCCCGTCAGACAGGTTTGTTCTGACGGGCTTTTTCAATTGCCGAAATTATGATACGATAAAATAATCAAGCTAGATTAATTTAAAAATTCCTATGCCGGAAAAGGTTATTGACGTAGAAAATTTCTCTAAATCATTCGGCGAAAATGAGGTCGTATCCAACCTTTCTTTCGAGGTAAATAAAGGAGAGGTTTTTGCTTTGTTGGGGGCGAATGGATCGGGCAAAACTACCACCATCCGGTGCCTGTTAAATATTCTGGCGCCCACTAAGGGATCTCTTTTAGTTAACGGGGAAAGATACAATCAAGCAATGTCCCAAGAAGTCGGCTACCTGCCGGAAGAGCGGGGATTATACACTTCGGAAAGAGTAATCGACACTATGGTCTATTTTGGGGAATTAAAAGGGATGGACAGTTCCCAAGCCCGAAAATGGTCTTTGGATTATTTGACCAAAGTAGGCATTTCTGAAAAGGCTAAGGAAAAAGTAAAAAAACTTTCTTCGGGCCAGCAGCAAAAAGTGCAATTGGGAATCACCATCATTAATAATCCCAACCTGCTGATTTTAGACGAGCCGACCAAGGGCCTAGATCCGGTTAATCGAACCTTGCTGATGGATCTGCTGATGGAAATGAAAAATCAGGGCAGTACCATTGTGTTTATTACCCACCAGATGGAAGAGGTAGAAAAACTGGCCGATCGCTTGTTAATGATTAAAGACGGCAAAGAAATTCTCTATGGCGGCGTGGACGAAGTAAAAGAGCGGTTCGGAACAAATCGCATCCATGTTGCTTTCACCGGCGATCTGCCCAAAAATGAGCGGCTTTATCATTCTAAAGAAATTGAAAACAATTACGCCGAACTGTTGCCCCAAGAAAACGTCCAGTCTCAAGAAATTCTGCAATACCTTTTGAGCCAGAATCTAAAAATCATCAAGTATGAACTAACCCTTCCTTCCTTGAACGAAATATTCATCCAAGTTTCCGGGTAGACGAAAGCCCTTGCTTTCGTCTTATTCCCGGGCGGCCAGCGAGGGCTTGCCGCTACCCCTCTCTTCATTAATTAAATTAACTAACTGGTTGAAAGTGAATCCCGTTAGAAGCCGCGATCGCTTCGCGGGACAGATAAATCAAGAATAAAAGATTAAAATAGAAGTTTAATATTAATTTGTGCAGATCGCAGTTGATCGCGATCTGCTTCTAACGGGATGAAAAGTAAAATCCTACTAGTAGCCAAAAAAGAATATCTCAAAGTCGTCCAAAAACCCTCTTTTTGGATCATGATTATCATTATTCCGGTGGTATATTTGATTCTGGTGGCCATTTCGGGAACATCGGCCAGCTCGGTAGAGAAAAAAGTGGCGGAAGAGGTGAAAAACGTCCATGCCGTTTTGATTGTGGACCAGGCGGGTTTGATCAGTGACCAGCTGCTTTTAGGAATCTACCAACGCTCCGAAAATAAAGAAACGGCAGTAGCCCAAGTGGAAAGCGGAAAGGTGGATGCGGCTTTTGTTTATCCAACTGATTTTCAGGAATCAAAAAAAATAGAGGTGTATGCCCAAGATACCAGCTTGATTTCGCGCGGCCGCTTTAATACCGTAGCCCAGGATTTATTAAAACAAAGTCTTTTGCAAGAAATTGAGGATCCGAATAAAGTCGCTCTGTTTAATTCCAGGTTGGAAGTATCCTCCACTTTATACAAAGAAGGAAAGGTGGTGGATCAGCGTTTTGAAACCTTTATTATCCCCATCGCGTCGGTGCTGGTTTATTTTCTGCTGGTAATGTTTTCCTCTGGCTTTATGCTTTCCAGTGTTTCTGAAGAAAAGGAAAACCGGATGATTGAAACGGTGCTCTCGGTAATCAACCCCCGGCAGCTGATCTGGGGCAAGCTTATCGGCCTGACTTTTGTTTCGCTTACTTCTTTGGCAGTGCTTGGGGTATTACTGACCGGCATTATTGCTGTTTCCACCAATATCTTTCCGATTAAAATTGACTGGTCAGCTGTTGATTGGAACATAGGGCAAGTATTGCTCGCCCTTTTTTATACCATCGGCGGTTTTTTGTTCATGTCCAGTATTATGGTGGGAGTCGGGGCGGCCATGCCTAAGTACCGCGAAGCCCAGCAATTCTCCTCTGTTTTCATCATCCTTTCCATTCTTCCCATTTATTTCGCTTCAATTTTGATTGCCGAACCAACCGGCACTATTGCCCGAGTAATCAGCTTCACGCCGTTTACCGCGCCTCTGATTCTTATTTTCAGAAGTTCTATTGGCGCGCTTTCCTTATGGGAATCCATCTTGGGAATCATGGTAATAATTACTTACGTGGCAGTCGGATTTTACCTGGCTTTCAAACTGTTTGAAATCGGCTCGTTGGAGCTAAGTAAAAGAATCTCCTTTAACACGGTTTTTAAAAAGGAAAATAAAACTTAACAAGCCATGAGTGAAATTATTAATACTTATCTTCTCGATGACCCAGAAACCATTATTCCAATGGAGCGGAAGGAATTTTATCGAGAACAGATCGAAGTGTATAAAAAAACGGGCAAGCCGACCCGCGCCAATGATATAATTGATATTTTTATTTTCAATAGTCACCAGGAACTACTGGTCCAAAAAAGATCCTATGACAAAACTCATAATGCCGGTCTGTTAGACAAATCGATTGGCGGTCATGTCCGTTACGGCGACTCCGCTGATTATTCCGTTATGGTCGAAACGGTGCAAGAGCTTCAAACTCCTTCGATTGTGTTGAAAAATACGGAAGATTTCAAAAAAACACTCATCCTGCTTAAGGATTATTTGACCACTATTTCGATAATCAGGCACTCCCGCAGCAAAATATATATTATGGAAAAGATTATTGACGGAAAGATGGTAAAAATCGCCAATAAAATCCATGCTTACTTCGGAATATACGATGGTAGCATCAGACCGGTTGACCGAGAAGCTAAGGGAATTCTATTCTACACCTTGCCGGAATTAGAAATAGAAATGAAGAAGTTTCCCAGAACATTTACCCAGGATATGCATGTTTTAATAAAAGAATTGCACCCCGAAATTGAAATATTTTTGAAATTAGTATTAAAACAAAAGAGCCGTCAAAACAAGAAATAAAAACGCAGAAGCGCTTTCCGGCTTTCATCTTGTACCTATCATAAAGAAACCTCTAAAATTAGCCAAAAAATAAGGCTATTTTTTGTTTTTTAGTTTCCTGTTTTTTACTTCACTTATTCCTGAAAATCTGGTATTATATTAAGTGAAATTCTCCCAATTCAGCTAAAAGGAGATAAGCTTTTTCTTTATCTATGTCGCTTAGAAAATACTTACTAATTATGGGATTCGGAAGCGCCATTTGTTGGGGAGCCTGGTTTCTGGTGCTTTTTAACATTGATCCGTACAGCTCCGGTTGGATCGGACGCGCCTCTTTCTATATCATCCTTTTTCTGGCTTTACTGGGCACGCTGTCGCTGGTCGGCTTTTTTATCCGCCTGATTTTTGTAAGAAAGTCCGTTCTTTTCCGCCACATTGGTGTTTCTCTACGGCAAGCGGTCTTATTTTCTATTTTAATTACCATCTCCTTTATCCTGCAGTCCAGCCGACTGTTCACCTGGTGGAACGCGATTCTTTTAGTATTTAGCTTCACTCTTTTGGAATTTTTCTTTCTTTCCCGAAAAGCCAGGGAAGAAAACGAATAATAAAATGAAAGAACAATTAGAACAATTAAAAAACAAAGTACTGGAAGAGATTAAATTAATTCAAGATCCCAAGCTTTTAGGCAATCTGGAGAAGGAATATCTGGGCCGCAAAGGTAAACTGACCAAAGTCATGCGCCAAATCAAGGATGTTTCGGCGGAGTTGCGGCCGGTTATGGGCAAGCTGGTCAATGAAATTAAAAAGGATGTTTCGGCAGCTTTTCAAGAAGCGGAAACAAAACTCAAAACCGGCTCCAATGACAGTTCGGAATTTTTTGATCCTACCTTGCCCGGCATTGTTCCGCCTGCCGGCCATCTGCACCCCATTACTCAAATGCTTGAAAGAATCTGGGAAGTCTTTCGTTCCATGAATTACGATTTGGTCTTAGGCCCGGAAATTGAAAACGATTACTACAATTTTCAGGCCTTGAATGTGCCGCCGGATCATCCGGCTCGTGATATGCATGACACTTTTTATTTAAAAGGAACTAAAGGAGCGAAAGGGGAAAAAGGGAAAAGGGAGAAATACGGCGATTTGCTGCTCAGAACCCATACCTCATCTATCTCTCAAGTGCGTACTATGGAAAAAAGAAAGCCGCCGATTCGAATCATGGCTACGGGCAAATGCTACCGCCGCGACGATGATATTTCTCATACGCCCATGTTTCATCAGTTTGACGGCATTGCTATTGACCATGGCATCACTTTTGCCGATTTGAAAGGAACTTTGCACTACGCCATGCGGGAACTTTTGGAGGAAGAGGTAAAAGTCCGCTTCCGGATTTCCTATTTCCCTTTTGTCGAGCCGGGCGCCGAATTTGACGTTACCTGCACCATTTGCGGCGGCCGCGGCTGCCCCACCTGCAAAGGAACGGGCTGGCTGGAAATGGGCGGCTGCGGCATGATTCATCCTAACGTGATGAAAGCGGCCAAATATGATTCCAAAAAATGGAAAGGATTCGCCTTCGGTTTTGGCGTGGAGCGGCCGGCCATGATCAAGCACCGCATTTCCGATATCCGCGCCCTTTTTGAGAATGATTTGAGGTTTTTGAAGCAGTTTTGATGATAGTGTGTAGTGTGTGTTACCCCTCAAAGAAGAAGAGCAGCTATATCCGTTTCCTCTAATATAGCCGAAGGATCGGGTAGAAATTCAAAGCAAGAATTTATACGCTTTATAAATATTGCCATCGGTTCCTTAAATGAAGTAGAAAGCTTAGTGTTTATTTCAACGGAATTAGGATATTTAAAAAATAGTGAATTGATAAAAATTAAGGAAATTATTAACAAAGTAGGTTGTTTACTAGGTGCATTCAAGAATTACCTAGAAAACAGTAAACGACTTACTACCCTCAACTCTCGACCTACAAAATTATGAAAATCTCCCTTAACTGGCTCAAAGACTACACTGATCTTGAACTAACTCCAGAAAAACTGGCCGAAGAATTAACTATGCGTTCGGTTGAAGTCAACGCGATTGAAAAAACCAATCCAGGGCTTGATAAAGTGATTGTCGGTAAAGTGCTAAAAGTAATTAAACATCCCAATGCCGACAAACTGAATTTGGTAACGGTTGATGTTGGCAAGAAAAAACTGGAAGTGGTTTGCGGCGGATCAAACATCACGGAAAAATCGGTTGGCTGGAAAGTGCCGGTTGCCTTAGTCGGATCCGAACTGCCCGGCGGGCTGAAAATCGCTAAGGCCAATATCCGCGGGATGGATTCCCAGGGCATGCTTTGCTCCGCTGAAGAACTGGGCTTGCCGAAACAAGGCGAACGGGAAATTCTGGTTTTGGATTCCCAAACGCCAGTAGGTAATAAAGTAGGAGAAACGCCGGCGTTTCGCGTACAGAACTTGCAGGACATTGTTTTAGATTTAGACGTATTGGCCAACCGCCCGGATTTATTAAGCCACTTAGGAGTGGCCCGGGAAATCGCGGCAATCACTAAAAAACAGTTCCGGTTTAAAAAAAGAGAAACCGCTGACGAACCCAGCCATCAAAAAGAGGTGAAAATTTCCGTTAAAGACCAAAAGCTTTGCCCGCGCTATTCCGCCCTGGTAATAAGTGGAATCAAAATCGGGCCTTCGCCTAAGTGGCTCTCGAGCCGGTTAGAAGCGGTGGGAATCCGTTCATTGAACAACGTGGTTGATTTGACCAACTACATTATGATGGATCAGGGTCAGCCGCTGCACGCTTTTGATTACGACAAAATAATCGGAAAAACCATGGTGGTCCGGGCAGCCAAGCCGGGTGAGCGGGTCAAAACGCTGGATGGCAAAATCTGGTCGCTCAATAAAGGAATGGCCATTATTGAAGACGGAAAAAGACTGATCGATTTGGCCGGAATTATGGGTGGCGCTGACAGTGAAGTAAGTGCTGACACCCAGACAATCATTTTGCAGGCTGCCGTGTTTGATTCTACCAACATCCGCCAAACTTCCCGCGTTTTGGGCCATCGGACCGAGGCGGTAGCGCGCTATGAAAAATCGGTTGATTTAACTCAAACGCTGGCCGTCTTGGTTCATTCCTACTCCTTGTTGAAAGAATTAATCCCCTCGGTGGTTTTAGAGCAGGTGATTGATATCGGAAACTGGAAGCTTATGAACAAAAACGTTAAGCTGGAATTTTCGGCCGTGGAACAGTTATTGGGCGTTAAAATTACGCCGTCGGAAATTATCGCAATTCTGGAATCACTGGGGCTAAGAGCGCTGAAAAAAGGAAAAACGGAAGTTACTTGGGAAATTCCTTCATATCGGCCCGATCTTAATATTCCGGAAGATTTGATTGAAGAAGTAGGCCGGATCTGGGGCTATAATAAAATTCCCGAAACGGTTCCTCAAGGAGAATTAAAACCTCCCTTAGAACCGCCTTTGCTGGCTTTAAGTACCAGAATCAAACAGATCCTGAAGGGTAAGGGTTTCCAGGAGGTTTATAACTATTCTTTTATTAGCAAAGATTTATTTACTAAAGTGGGCTTGATGCCGGCCCAGCATGTTGAAATTGAAAATCCGCTTTCCCAAGATCAGCAGTATCTGAGAACCGAGCATATTTCCGGCCTGCTCCAGAATGTGGTCCGCAACTTCAAAAATTACGATCAGATCAACCTGTTTGAACTTTCCGAGGTTTATTTTCCCGCAAAGTCAGAAAAACCTCCTCATGAAGCCAGCCTTTTAAGCGGAGTAATGGCCGCGCCGGAAGGAAAACAAGATACTTTCTTCCAATTAAAGGGAGTGGTTACCGAGCTTTTTGCTGAACTGAATGTAGCAGCGGAAAGCGATTTGCTGCAGAAAGAAGGCCAGGGAGAATGTCCGTACTGGAAAATGTATGACCAGAAAAAATCCCTGAAGTTTCTGGCTAAGGGAAAAGTAATCGCCACATTAGCCAGCGTTTCTAAAAGCGTGCTGCAAAAGTACGGTCTTGATCGAGAAGTTTGCTTTTTTACTGTTTTCATTGAGGAACTTTTAAAAACCAAGGCGGCCGTAAAAATATTTGAAACCTTACCCCGTTTTCCCAGTGTCATGTTGGATTCAGCCTTCATTATTGACGAGAAAATTTTGTACCGTGATATTAAAAAACTGATTGAAAAAACGGGTAAACCTTTGCTAAAAAAAGTGGAGCTGTTTGATGTTTATACCGGAAAACAGATGATGCCTAATAAAAAAAGCCTGGCCGTACACTTACAGTATCGTTCGGAAGAACGCACTCTTTCCTTAGAAGAGGCCCAAGCCGTTCATCAAAAAATAATCAAAGCTTTAGAAAATAACTTTAAAGCTCAAATTAGAGCAAAATAAGTAGGAGGACACTATGATTTACGAAGTAAAAAAATTAGACGCCGCATCCTTAGCTAAAACAGTGGCGGCAATCTTGGGAGCGTTAATGATGGTATTCGGCGTACTCTGGATTATTATGGCCATTGTCGCCGGAGTAATCCGTTCAGCGTACGGCGCCACTCCTTATCCTGGAACGGGGCTTGGCTACAGTGTGGGTTCGGGCCTGATTATTCTGATTTTTGGCAGTATTGCCGGAGCGGTTATCGGGTTGGTTTTAGGAACGGTGATTGCTTCAGTTTACAATATGGCGGTTAATCATACGGGCGGCCTGCGCTTAGAGCTAGGGGCGCCCCAAGGTAGCCCGACCACTTCCAAAAACAGCAAAAAAAAGCTAAAATAAACCACTATTTAAATCCTAAAAAGGCGAAGTTAAAATATGCCAAAAAAGAAAACAGTAAAGAAAACAACAAAGAAGAAAAATATAGCCTCTAGGACTGTTCTTAAAAGAGCCGCTCCGGCCAAGGCAGGAGCTGAAGAATACACCGCTAAACAGATAACCGTTTTAGAAGGGCTGGCGCCGGTCAGAAAACGACCGGGCATGTTTATCGGCAATACCGCTTCAGAAGGTTTGCACCATCTGGTTTGGGAGGCGGTAGACAACTCCATTGATGAAGCTATGGCCGGTTACTGCAACGACATCGAAGTTAAACTATTGCCAGACGGCAAAGTATCGGTGGCGGACAACGGCCGGGGTATTCCGGTAGAAAGGCATAAAGTCAGCAAAAAATCGGCCTTAGAGACGGTAATGACCACTTTGCATGCCGGAGGAAAATTCGGGCAAGGCGGATACAAAGTATCCGGCGGCTTGCACGGAGTGGGTATTTCTGTGGCCAACGCTCTTTCGGAATGGATGAAAGCGGAGGTAAAAAGAGACGGCAAGCTTTGGGAGCAGGAATACAAACAAGGTAAGGCGCAGCGGAAGGTCCGAGCCGTGGCTAAGGCAACGGGAACGGGCACCAAAATAACGTTTAAGCCGGATCCGGAAATCTTTACTGTTCTGGAATTCAATTGGCAGACAATCCTAGATCATCTCCGCCAGCAAGCCTATCTGACTAAAGGGGTGAGTATTACCGTTATGGACGGAAGAATTCCGGAAAAAGCGCAGCAATACGCTTTTCATTTCGAGGGCGGTATTGCTTCGTATGTTAAACAACTCAACCATAATAAAACAGTCAAACAAGAAAAAATATTTTACGTGGAAAAGGAAGAGGATGATATTAATGTCGAGATTGCCTTTCAGTATTCCGATGACTTTAAAGAAAACGTCTTTTCTTTTGCCAATAACATTCATACCGTGGAAGGCGGAATGCATCTGGTGGGTTTAAGAACGGCGTTAACCAGGGTTTTGAATACCTACGCCCGCAAGCAAGGATTCTTAAAAGAAAAAGACGAGAACCTATCGGGAGATGATGTGCGAGAAGGGCTGACCGTGGTGGTGAGCGTTAAAGTAAAAAATCCTCAATTTGAAGGGCAGACCAAAGCCAAACTGGGGAATGCCGAAGTGCGGCCGGCCGTGGAAACAGTTTTCTCCGACGCCCTAACCAATTTTTTAGAAGAAAATCCCCGCGATGCCCGAGAAATTGTCGGCAAAACTATTTTAGCGGCACAGGCCCGGGTAGCGGCACGGGCGGCCCGCGATTCGGTGATTCGCAAGGGCGCTTTAGAGGGCATGACTCTGCCGGGCAAGCTGGCCGATTGCTCCTCGCGCGACGCTTCGATCTCGGAACTTTACATTGTGGAGGGTGATTCCGCCGGCGGATCGGCTAAACAGGGGCGCAACCGGAATTTTCAGGCGATTCTGCCCCTGCGCGGAAAAATATTGAACGTGGAAAGAACTCGCATCGACAAAATGCTGGCCAATAATGAAATTAAATCGCTGGTCGTGGCCTTAGGAACAAACGTGGGCGAACTATTCGATATCTCCAAGCTCCGTTATCATAACGTGGTGATTATGACCGATGCCGATGTCGATGGTTCCCATATCCGAACTCTGCTGCTCACTTTGTTTTATCGTTATTTTCCCAAAATAATTGAGGATGGTTATCTTTATATCGCTCAGCCGCCGCTTTACCGCTTGCAAAAAGGAAAAGCGATTCATTATGTTTATAGCGATGACGAGAAAGAAAAAATATTGCGAGAATTGCAGGCGGCCAAAGCAGAAAAAGGCAGTCCACCCGTTAAAGATAAAAAAATTGCTGAAAGTCCCGAGGCGCCGCCGGAAACAGAAGGAGTAGGAGAAAAAGTGGGCGGAATAACGATTCAGCGCTACAAGGGTTTAGGAGAAATGAGCCCCACTCAACTTTGGGAAACTACCATGGATCCGGAAAGAAGATTGATGAAGAAAGTGGCAATTGAAGACGCGGAGCAGGCCAATGAAATATTCGATATTCTGATGGGCGCTGATGTACTGCCCCGCAAGCGTTTTATTCAGTCTCACGCCAAATCAGTGAAAAACCTTGATATTTAACGACCCGAAGGCGAAAATGGCCATTTTCGCCTTCGGGCTCTTGCCAACTATTTAAAAAGGGGTTATATTATTATTACCTAAATAAAAGCCCCGAAAGGGCTTTTTAAAGACCAAAAATGAGCATAAAAGACAATCGCATATTTCGTTATTTCAAGGAGTCGAAAGACGAACTGAGAAAAGTAATCTGGCCGACCAGAGCCGAGGCGATTAAGCATACCTTGATTGTGATCGGGGTAAGTGCCGGAGTGGCCGTTTTTCTGGGATTGGCCGATTATCTGCTCAATATTGGCTTAGAACAATTAATTAAGTAAATCCCGTTAGAAATTTTACTAATAATGTTTCTATAATCCAATGCTACTTTATAACTTATCAAACTCATTTTTTATAAAAGCCACATCTTATAAATTTCTAACGGGATAAATCTATGCCAAAACAAACCGCCCAACTAGGAAAGAGATGGTATGTTCTGCATACCTATTCCGGCTATGAAGAAAATGTAGCCCGCAACTTGCGCCAGAGAATTGAATCAATGGATATGGAGGAAAAAATATTTAATGTCTTAATTCCTACCGAGAAAA
The DNA here is from genome assembly GCA_002784945.1 of Candidatus Kerfeldbacteria bacterium CG_4_10_14_0_8_um_filter_42_10. Taxonomy (GTDB): domain Bacteria; phylum Patescibacteriota; class Patescibacteriia; order UM-FILTER-42-10; family UM-FILTER-42-10; genus UM-FILTER-42-10. The sequence goes on along the minus strand of PFMD01000024.1, from coordinate 12,115 downwards.
AAATCAGAATTAAAAACGGCAAGCGCAAAATAGTAACGGAAAAAATATTTCCCGGTTACGTGCTGGTAGAGATGATTGTTACTGACGAATCGTGGTACGTAGTGCGCAACACCCCCAACGTTACCGGCTTTGTCGGTACCGGAACAACCCCTACGCCCATTTCCGAAGAAGAGGTGAAAAATCTTCAAAAAAGAATGGGCATTGAAGAACCCAAGTATAAAATTGACGTTATCGTGGGCGAGCCGGTTCGGATTGTGGACGGTCCTTTTAAAGAAATGGAAGGCAAGATTTCTGAAATCGATGAGGCTCGCGGTAAGGTAAAGGTATTAGTTTCCATGTTTGGCCGGGAAACGCCGGTAGAGCTGGATTCTTTGCAAATTAAAAAAATCTAGTTTTGTGAAAGAAACTGCTTATAACAAACTGGTCCGCGATCGAATTCCCGAAATTATTCGGGAAAACGGTGATGAATGCGATTGTCAGATAATGGAGGATGATGAATTCAGGAAAATGCTGAAAGAAAAGCTGGCCGAAGAGGCCGCCGAATTGATCGCAGCAAATGGCAAAGCAGAGATGATTGACGAGTTGGCGGACATTTCCGAAATAATCGAATCCATTCTTGAGACCGAACAGATCGCCGCCCGAGAAGTAGCGGAAAAAAGAAACAAGAAAAAAGAAGCCCGAGGAGGATTTACTAAGAAAATTAAACTTATTAGCACCAAGGAGAAATAAATGGCCAAGAAAGTAAAAACAGTGATTAAACTTCAGATTCCCGCAGGCAAAGCTAATCCCGCCCCGCCCATCGGGCCGGCCTTGGGTCAGCACGGCCTGAATATTCAGGAATTCTGCACTAAGTTCAATAACGCCACTAAAGACAAAGGCGGCGATGTGACGCCGGTGGAAATTACGGTTTTTGAGGATCGAACCTACACCTTTATTTTAAAAACTCCGCCGGCGGCCGAACTGCTAAAAAAGGCGGCGGGCATTCCAAAGGGATCGGGCAGTCCTTTATCCCAAAAGATCGGCAAAGTGACCAAGACCCAAATTAGAGAAATTGCCGAAAAGAAAATGCCGGACCTGAACGCCAAGAACATTGAAGGAGCAATGAAGATTATTGAAGGCACGGCTAGACAGATGGGAATTGAAGTTAAATAAGATTGGTACATAGCTTATGGTTCGTGGCGAATAGTTGCAAGTTGCTAGTCGCAAACTAAGTTAATTGAATAATTGCTATATTGTTCTATTGTTAAATTGTTCAATAATAACACAAAGCAATCGTAAACAATAAAGCAATATAACAATTTAAAATCTATAACCCAAGAAGCTAACAAGCTAATTAATTAAACTAATCAACAAACATATGAACCTTCTTTCCATGGTTTTTATGCCCATGAGTTCAATTCTCGCTCTGGGAATTATTATCTTTTTTGTCTTAGCGATTGTCCAAGAAGGCAAAAAGAAAGAAGAAGGCAAATCAGTTTTAAGAGAAGCGTTTTTTTACATCGTTGCTTTTTTAATGATTGGATTCGTGGTCGGATCCGGAGTCATTCTAGTACAGCTGGGTCTGAAATCCTTTGTTCTAACCGAAGCGAAGACCCAAGTTTTCGTATCCCCGCCGGTGCTAATGTTGAATATGGAAACGGCTAAAGAACCGGTGGTAGAAAGCAATACTCTTTACAGTTGCGGTGATCAGTGCGAATTCAGCGAGTTAGACCAGCAGAATGTGGCTCTTTGGAAAAATGACTACAATCGTTGGAAAAATACCGAGCAAGATAGCAGCCAGACCCGCCAGCAGCAGGCCGCGGCCGCCCTTTCTTTTTTAATCGTGGCCCTGCCTTTGTACGTCCTTTTCTATAGAAAGCTCCAGAAAGATCACAAGGCGGCATCGTTAGAAGGAACGAAACACAGTTTAATCCGTTCCGTTTATTTCTATGCCTTATCTTTGGCCGGATTATTGCTGATTGTTATTCCTCTTGCCTTTATCATTAACATCGGTTTAACTACTTGGGTTTTCCCGAAAGCGGATTTAGCCAGTGAAGATGCGGCCAGTAAACCTTATTCTGTTGTTGCGGAAAAAAACGGCGTGCAGAGTATTATCAACTGCGCGGGAAAATGTAATTTTACTGAAGAAGAGGTTTCTTTGGCCCAAACATGGCTGGAGGATTATAATCAAGCTGGTCAGCCCGTTTCTAATAAAGCGGCCAAACAGAACCGCTTGGCCACGGGCATAGCTTTTTTGCTGTTCGGAGCCCCTCTGTTTGCTTATCATTTTAAGGAAGTGAAAAAGGAAAGAAAAAACAAAAAGGAAGAACAAACCACTAATTTATAATTAACCAGTGGGATCTTGCCCGCCTAGACTCGCAAGGCGAGGCTGGCCCGTCTAGATTCAACACTAGCCAGAGCAAGAGCTAATACCACTAAAGGAATATTATGACTAAAAGAAGCAAGCGCTACCGAGAGGCTTTGGGTAAAATAGACAAGGCCAAGCTTTATCCTATAGATGAAGCGATTCAGTTGGTAAAGGATACGGCCAAGACAAAATTTGATTCTTCGGTTGAGGTTCACATTAAATTGGGTATTGATACCAAAAAGGCGGATCAGCTGGTGCGCGGTACCGTTCTGTTGCCGTACGGTCTGGGCAAAGAACGCCGTCTGATCGCTTTTGTTATGCCCGCTAAAGAGAAAGAGGCCAAAGAAGCCGGGGCTGATATTATCGGCGATGATGCCATGATCAAGAAAATTAAGGAAACTAAAAAATGCGATTTTGATATCGCGGTAGCCGAGCCGGCCCTGATGAAAAATTTAAGCCAAGTGGCCAAAATATTGGGCCAGAAAGGCTTAATGCCTAATCCCAAAACAGAAACAATTTCACCGGATATTTCCAAGATAATCAAAGAACTGAAGGGTGGTAAGGGTATGTTCCGTTCCGATGATTCCGGCAACCTTCATCAGATGATTGGAAAAGCCTCTTTTGATAATTTAAAATTGAAAGAGAATTACCAAGCGTTTTTAGACGCGGTAAAAAAATCAAAACCAGAAGGGGTGAAAGGAACCTATATTCTTTCCCTCCACCTTTCCAGCTCGATGAGCCCAAGCGTAAAAATTAAGATTTGATTTTAATTTCTTAATTTAAAAAAACCATGAAAGCACCATTATCCGACTTTCGTCCTTCCTGGGATGATTACTTCATGGCGATAGTTAAGATTGTTTCCACTAGATCAACTTGCGATCGGCTCCATGCAGGAGCTGTTTTGGTGAAGAACAATCGAATCGTCGCTACCGGCTACAACGGTTCTCCGCCCGGGCTGCCGCACTGCGACGAAGTCGGCCATTTAATGGAAGAAGGTCATTGCGTTCGGACTATTCACGCGGAACATAATGTATTATTGCAAACTGCCGTGATTCCCGGCGGAAGCACCGAAGGGTCGACTTTATACGCCAACTATACCCCTTGCATTCATTGCGCTAAATACATTGTTGCCTGCCGCATCAAAAGAATAGTGATCGGCAAAGTCTATCGCAATTCCAAAACCGTGGATTATTTAAAAGAAGCCGGCCTAGCGGTAGAAATCTATAAAGAAAACTCCCAATGGAACGAGCGGGTAACGGAGTTGTTTAAAGGAGAAATTCCTGAAGTCAAAGCTAAAGAGGGAGAAGTGAAGATGGAGATTGAAAAATAATCGTGTTTTAACAAAACGGGAGGCGAATTTGGCCAAATTCGCCTGCATGTTTATCTCAATTATCATATGTCTAAATTAATTCTAGGTTTCATTGGGCCGATCGCTAGCGGCAAGGGCACCGCCTGTCGTTACTTTTCTGAAAAATACCAAGCGGATAGTTTCCGTTTTTCTTCCATTCTGCGGGATATTCTGGATCGGCTGTACCTTCCTCAATCAAGAGAAAATATGCAGGAATTATCGTTGCTATTGCGAGAGAATTTCAGTCAGGACATTTTGTCTAAAGCAATCGCCGAAGACGCCAACAAAGCTGCTGGTGAACTGGTGGTTATTGATGGAATTCGCCGGGAGTCCGATATCAAGCATCTGCGCCATACGCCGGGATTCAAACTGATCGGCTTAGCGGTTGATGTCCGCCGACGCTACGAAAGGCTGGTGCAACGCCACGAGAATTCCGATGACCAAAATAAAACCTGGGAGGAGTTTCAGAAAGATCAAGAAGCGGAAGCGGAAAGGCAGATTCCCGAAATGATTCGGAAAGCGGACGTAGTAATTGATAATAATGGTACTTTAGAAGAGTTCTATAAAAATTTAGATAGATTGGTAGAATGATAATTAAAATAAAACAGTGGTACCCGGAGCTTAAAATTCCTTCCTACGCGCACCCGGGAGATGCCGGCCTAGATCTATATTCCCGGGAAGATAAGGTTTTGAATCCGGGCGAACGGCACCTTTTTAAAATGGGATTTTCCCTGGAACTTCCTAAAGGCTACGTGGCCTTTATTTGGGATCGCAGCGGGCTGGCCGCCAAGAACGGAATTACCAATTTAGGCGGCGTAATCGAGCATACCTATCGGGGAGAATACGGAGTAATTTTGTTGAACATTGGTAAGGAAGAGTTTGCGGTTAAAAAAGGTGATCGCATTGCTCAATTGCTTATCCAAAAAATCGAAACGGTTGAATTAAAAGAAGTAACGGAACTATCCGATTCCGCCCGCGGAGTAGGAGGATTCGGAAGCACGGGAAAATAGCGCGTAGCATGTGGCGAATGGCAAAATGGCACACCGTATCACGCAACGCAAACGAACCTTTATGGTTTGTTAGCAAAAATCACGGTACAAGCGAAACCATAAAGGTTTCGTTGCAAGGGGAGAAATAATGTACTAAGTGAATAAGACGAAGTGGAGAAAGTTTACCAAAAAGCTAATAAGCTAAAAAGCTAATTATCTAATGCGTCAATATTTATCCTTATTACAGAAAATACTGGATGAAGGAGTGGATAAAAAAGACCGCACTGGGATCGGAACGCGGAGTCTTTTTGGTTATCAAATGCGCTTTAACCTGCAGGAAGGATTTCCTTTAGTAACCACCAAAAAGGTTCACCTGAAATCCATCATCTATGAATTACTCTGGTTTTTAAAAGGGGATACCAACATTAAGTATCTTAATGACCATGGCGTTTCTATTTGGAATGAATGGGCCGATGAAAACGGCGATTTAGGGCCGATTTACGGACAGCAATGGCGAAGATGGAAAGGGTATCACGAAGAAGAGTTTGATCAGATTGCTTATGCAGTGGACCAAATCAAAAATAATCCCGATTCACGAAGGATTATTGTGAGCGGTTGGAACGTAGCTGATTTGCAAGGGCTAATTAAAGGAAAGAAAACCGCTCCGCCGCCCTGTCATACCATGTTCCAGTTCTACGTGGCGGATCGTAAATTATCTTGCCAGCTCTACCAAAGAAGCGCCGATGTCTTTTTAGGAGTGCCTTTTAACATCGCTTCCTATTCTCTATTAACTATGACGATGGCCCAAGTAACCGGTCTGGGCTTAGGCGATTTTGTGCATACTTTCGGTGATGTCCATATTTACAACAATCATTTTGAACAGGTTAAAACTCAATTGAGTCGCGAACCAAAACCTCTGCCGACTATGACAATCAATCCGGAGGTGAAAGAAATTTTTAGCTTTCAGTTTGAGGATTTCAAGCTAGAAGGTTATGAACCGCATCCGGCTATTAAAGCGCCCATTGCTGTTTGAATTGTTATATTGTTGTATTGCTAAATTGTTGATTGCTGACTAATTTTTTGAAATAAAATCAATACAACAATATAACAATACAGCAATATGAATGTAAAAGAATCAAAACTCAGCATCATCGCTGCCTTGGCCGAAAATAACGCCATCGGCAAAGACAACAAGCTACTTTGGCACATTCCGGAAGATTTGAAGCGTTTTAAAGCGATTACTTCGGGCCATCCGGTAATCATGGGTCGCAAGACCCGCGAGGCGATTGGCCGGCCGCTGCCGAATCGCACCAATATCGTGGTTTCCCGCAGCCTGAAAGCGGCCGAGGGCGGATACGTTTCTTCTTCGTTAGAGAACGCGATTAAATTTGCCCAAAAACAAGCAGGCGGCGAGGAAGTCTTTATTATCGGCGGCGGAGAAATTTACCGGCAGGCTTTGCCGCTGGCGGATAAGCTTTATTTGACTATAATCAAGGGTAGTTTTGAGGCCGATACTTTTTTTCCGGATTATTCCGCTTTTCCAAACGTAACGGTGAAAGGAAACGGAAAAGATAACAATATCCAATACACTTTTTTAGAATTAGAGCGCTAATATGAAAAAAGGAAAATTAATCGTCATTGACGGTATCGACGGCTCAGGCAAAGGCACGGCCGTGAATGTATTGGCTGATTGGGCTAAAGGCAAAAAATTAAGAATTCTAGACCTTAAGGATTATTGGAAGAAAAATCATACTTTCCCGGAGCCTGCGGAAATAAAAAAATATCAGGTGATCATCTCCAACGAACCCACTTTTTCGATGGTCGGCCAAGCAATCAGGGAAGAAATTATTCGAGACAATTCCCGGGATTATTCCGCTTATACTACGGCCGAAGCCTATTCCTTGGATCGGGAGGTATTGTATCAAAGAGTGATTATTCCCGCTTTAAAATCAGGGAAAATTGTTTTTCAAGAAAGAAGTCTCTCCACCTCATTAGTTTACCAACCAATTCAGGCCGAACCGGTTTCCTTAAAAAAAATCTTAAACCTTTCCGGAAACAAGCTGGCTTTGAAATACCGGCCAGACCTACTGATTATTACCATCTTGAAGCCCCAAACAGCGATTAACCGCTTAAAAAGAAGAACCGAAAAGAAGGATCAGGCGATCTTCGAAAAACTGAAATTTTTGCATAAGGCGGACAAGCGCTTCCGTTCCGCTTGGTTTAGAAGGATATTTGAAAGCAAAGGAACAAAGGTGGTTTATTTAAATACCGAAAAAAGTGCCAAAGTCACCGGGGAGAGATTGTCTGATATTTGGGAGAATTTCCTGGTTACTTCCCGATTACTCATCTAAATAAATGCAGGCAATTAAAAGTAATTCGGCAAAGGAGATTGTTAATTATTTATAAACGGGTAGACGAAATCCCTCGCTTTCGTCTTATTCACGGGCGGCAAGCGAGCCTGCCCTGAGCAAAGCCGAAGGGGGCTTGCCGCTACCCAAAAACTATCAAATAGATAGTTTTCGGTAAGGAGAGTTAAAGTGAACCATATCGATCAACCAACCCTTTTACAGATAAAAAAAATAATCGGTCTTGTTTTTCCCAAGGCTCAAGTTACGGGCTTTAACCGTACCAGTTTAGGCAATGTTAATTGGGTCTATATAATTAAATTAAAGAACCCCGTTAAAAAGCTGGTTTTGAAAGTTGTTTACCGAAAAGACCGTGAAGAACAGGGAATATTGGCTAAGGAAGTGGAAGTTATCAGCTTGCTGAACGAAAAAAAAGTAAAAGGCGTGCCGAAAGTAATTGAATTTGATTGCGGCAAAAAAACGGCGCCCTGGGTTTACATGCTGGAAAGTTTTTTGGAAGGATGCCCGATTATAGAATGCCATGAGAATTACCAAGAAAAAGACCTGGAAAGCATGATAAAATCGGTAGCCCGGCTGATCAGCGGTTTCCAGAAAATAAAGTACCGAAAAATAACGGAATTTGAAAAACAAAGGCCGGAATTCAAAACCTTTCCCGACTATGCGAGATTTTACCTGGATAAATATTGCCGGGTGTGCGATTCTTACGGTAAAATGCCAAAGACGCTCATCGGCCGTGCCCGCAAATTCGTAGATAAGGAATCGACCAAAATAACAAACCGTGAATTTGTGCTTAATCACAGTGATGTCAGTTCCCACAACATTCTGCTGAAAAATAAAAAATTTTCCGGTATTGTTGATTTTGAAGCGACCCAAACCATGGTTCCGGAATTTGACCTGGTTACTTTTTACCACGAATTTCTTTGGCGCTACCCCAGGTTGTGGATTTTATTACTGAGAGAATATGTTAAACTGAATAGGGTTCCCGCCAATTTTCCCGAAAGACTGAATATTATCATGGGTTATCGTTCCTTGCGCTATCTGTATATCGCCGTGAAGAATCAAATTTACCAATACCTGCCCGGCGATATCAAGCGAATGGAAGAGGTATTAAACGGGGAATTTATCAAAACAATAAATTATAGAGTATGAATCTGGAACCAATTATCGGACTAGAAATCCACGTTCAGCTTAAAACTAAAAGCAAACTCTTTTGTAATTGCCGCAATGCCGGTGATCCGGATCATCCCAATACCAATATCTGCCCCGTTTGTCTGGGGCATCCGGGAACATTGCCCGTTGCTAATTACCAGGCCATAGAATGGGCGCTGGTAGCCGCCTTGGCCCTGCATTGCCACATTAACCATAATTCCCGTTTTGACCGCAAGAACTATTTTTATCCTGATCTGTCGAAGGGATATCAGATTACCCAGGCGGATCAGCCGATCGGGCTAGACGGCAGATTAATCATTACCCTGGGTGAACAGAGAAAAAGAATCGGAATCACTCGGCTGCATCTGGAAGAAGATTCCGCTAAATTAGTGCATCCAGAAAAAGAAAATTACAGCCTGGTTGATTTCAACCGGGCCGGAACACCGCTTGTAGAAATAGTCACGGAGCCGGATATTAAAACGCCGGAAGAGGCTAAAACTTTTCTGCAGGAATTGCGGCTGATCATGCAGTATCTTGATATTTCTGATGCGGATATGGAAAAGGGCCACCTGAGATGCGATGCCAATATTTCTTTAAGACCAATTGGCGATAAGAAGTATTATCCCAAAACCGAAGTAAAGAACATGAATTCTTTCCGATCGGTGGAACGGGCCCTGAAATTTGAGATAGAGCGTCAAAAAAAGCTTTGGGAAGAGGGGAATCCTCCCAGCGGACAATCCACCCGGGGCTGGGATGATAAAAAAGGAGTAACTTTGGAACAAAGACAAAAAGAGGAGTCGCATGATTACCGTTATTTTCCCGAACCGGACTTGCCGCCGGTTCATTTCACTAAAAAGCAAATTGAAGCGGTAAAAGAAAAGTTACCGGAACTGCCCGATGAAAAAAGAAAACGTTTTCATCTACAGTTGGGAATTCCTTATTCCCAGGCTCTGGTCATTAGCGTATCCAAACCGCTGGCCGATTTTTTTGAAAAGACCATTACCGAATTAAAAGCCTGGGTGGCCAGTAAGGAAAACAAGGATTGTGTCGATGAGAATATCGAAAAAAAACTGATCAAATTGACGGTCAATTGGATTACCACCGAAATACTAAAGTTGCTCCGGGAATACCGCAAGGAGCCGGAAGAACTGAAAATCACTCCAGAAAACATGGCGGAATTCATTGCCATGGTCTATAAGGATGAAATTAATTCTTCCGCCGCCCAAACAGTGTTGAAAGAGATGTTTGAAAAAGGCTCCGACCCGTCCCAAATAGTGGAAGAGAAGGATCTAAAACAGCTCAGTGGCGGCAAGGAAGTGGAAAAAATTATTGCCCGAGTAATATCGGAAAATGCCGATGTCGTGAAAACTTACCAAGCGGGCAAGCAAAATGCTCTCCAGTTTCTGATTGGCCAGGTGATGAAAGAAACCAAGGGAAAAGTGAATCCGAAAATAGCGTCGGAATCGCTCATAAAGATGATTAAAAATGATGTTAATAAACAAGATTGATTCCAATTTATGACTTATATTGAAAAACCAAATTTTTATCCGGAGCAAAAGGAAAACACCCCAGAATCACTGAGTAATAGAGAAATAAATGGCAATACGGTAGGTATAAGTAATAATGTAGAGAGAAAATCTCCTTATTCAATTATGTCGGCGTTACGGATGATCAGAGATAAATTCAGAAATGCTTTTGGATATTCTGATGAAACGGATAAACAGGTTAAAATGCGAATGGATGAGGAATTAGCTTATACTTCTAAAGAAGCTATTCGGGCAGGTGTTGATTTTTCTCAGTGCCAGTTCAATCAAATCATTAATGCTTATCAATCAGGAAATAAAGTAGAGTTTGAAAGTTGGAGTCCATACATGTCAGATTATAATACCAGCACTGGCGAAATTTGGAGTGATAAACTAACAGAAAGCGATGCTATCGGACTGGAAGTGGCAAAAGTATTGAGAAAAAAATTCCCTAAAGCCAGGCTAATCTCTTTATACGATGAATACAACAGTTCCATGCCTGACTCGGCTGATGCCTGGGGCAGGCCGTCCAAAGAGGCGACCGATGAGAAAGGGACAGTCTTGAAAGATGCCAAAAACAATCCTCTCGATGCCGGACAAATTGCTTTTTCAGATGAAGCCCGCCAGGCATTCAGGGATAGCGTGGAAAAAACTCTCAGAGACAGAGAAGTTATTCTCCCCAGCGAAAAGGAAGGAAAAAATTTCCTGCTTGTTTCAGAAAGTTCCAAGGTAAAGGATGCCGAGATGCTGGTGGAAAAATTGGAAGCTAATGGCAATATTGAACATGATGGAGAGGCAATATATTTTGTCAATCCTGATTCAGAAAATCCCGCTTATCAAAGAATAATATTGCGTACTAAAACTGGCAGGTGGCTATGTGAGGCTCTAGACGCATCTTCTTATATGAATCCTGAGAATTTAAAGATTACCCATTTAGTTGTTTTGCCAGAACATTTTAAAGAGCAGCAAAATAAAGTATGGGAGATGTTGAGAATGTTAGGAATTAAACCAACGAATTATCATAATGTCTATTATGACGAAAAACAAAATCCTCTAAGAGTCGCACAAATTATTAATGAAGAGATTAAAAAAAACGAAGAAGAAGAAATAGCACAGAATTACGCTCAAGCAGCATAGATTCATTGCCTGTGGAAAACTTTACTAAACCAAGCTTTGACAACCGTTTTAATCCCTGCTATCCTAAATTTTGGATATGAAAAAAGATTACACCGACAATCAATTCCTAAATTTAAACGGAAGGTGAAATGTTCCCTGAAAGGGGAATTTTTTTTATCCTCCGAAGCTTTAGCGGAGGAGGATAATCCCGCGAAAGCGGGATCTCGGCAATAAAACACAACTAAAATTTAAGCTCACGGTAAATTTACTAAAATGCCCAAAATTAACTTCAAAAACAGAGATATCATCTCAATAAAGGACTTTA
>PFMD01000024.1:0-321 GCA_002784945.1 Candidatus Kerfeldbacteria bacterium CG_4_10_14_0_8_um_filter_42_10 | reverse complement strand
TCCTACATCTAGCACTGTTCCTTCCAGTTTTTTACTTACTATATATTTTCTAAGCAATATTCTATCTGGTTGATGAATTATCATGAGGGCATCATAGTGGCTACTTTGTCTTGTGTGAATACATATACCAATATGATGGTTTAGATTGTTGTTTACTTTGCATAAAGTAAACAGTACTGATTTGTCATTCTTTCAAATGAATACTCTTCTTTTGCTCTCAGCATTCCCATTTCTCCCATTTTTTTAGCCAGTTCGTTATTTTCAAGCAACTGTATAATCGCGTTACTGAATATTTCAGTATTTAATGGATTGCAAATAAAA
>PFMD01000065.1 GCA_002784945.1 Candidatus Kerfeldbacteria bacterium CG_4_10_14_0_8_um_filter_42_10 | reverse complement strand
TTCAGTGTAAAGCAGTTGATTGATCGGGTTTCTAGAACTATCACCGATTGGGGCAAAAAAGACCACTATTTTGCATCAGAAGAGGATGCGGAAAATTTTTATAGCGAATTAACTTATCTTCTGGTAAATCAATACGCGGCTTTTAACAGCCCGGTTTGGTTTAACTGCGGGGTTGACCGCTACGACAGCGGTTCGGGCAAGGGGCGTTATTACTGGAACAAAGAACAGCGAAAAGTATTAATTGCCGAGGACGATTATACCCATCCTCAGTGCTCCGCCTGTTTTATAAATTCAGTGGAAGATTCTCTGGATTCCATTTTAAATTTGGCTAAAACCGAAGGAATGCTTTTTAAATTTGGATCAGGCGCTGGAACCAATCTCTCGGCAATCCGATCATCTAAAGAATATTTGAGCGGAGGCGGCCAATCCTCCGGGCCGGTCTCCTTTATGAAAGGATTCGATGCCTTTGCCGGAGTAATTAAATCGGGCGGAAAAACCCGCCGGGCGGCCAAAATGGTCATTTTAAACATAACCCACCCTGATATCAAGGAGTTTATTGAATGCAAGGCGAACGAAGAGAAAAAGGCCTGGGCCCTAATTGATGCCGGTTACAATGGTTCGATTGACGGAGAGGCTTATTCTTCCATCTTTTTCCAAAACGCCAATAACAGCGTTCGGGTAACGGATGAGTTTATGGAAGCGGCCCTTAACGACCAACAATGGAAAACCAGGGCCGTAACTACCGGCAAGGTAATAGATACCTTTGAGGCGCGTGATCTTTTGCAGAAAATTTCGGAAGCGACCCATATTTGCGGCGACCCGGGATTGCAGTTTGATACCACGATTAACGATTGGCACACCTGCTTGAATACCGATCGTATTTATGCTTCTAACCCCTGCAGCGAGTACATGTTTATAGATGATTCAGCCTGCAACTTGGCTTCCTTAAATCTGACTAAATTTTTGAACGATAACGGAGCATTTGATGTTTCCGGTTTTAAGCACGCGGTAGACGTGGTGATTACCGCTCAAGAGATAATAGTGGACCGGGCCAGTTATCCTACCCAGAAGATTGCGGAAAACAGTCATCTTTTTCGTACCCTCGGATTAGGATACGCCAACTTAGGAGCGCTGCTGATGTATTTGGGTCTGCCTTATGACAGCGACGGCGGCAGAGCGATCGCCGGCGTAATCACTACTGTCATGACGGCGGAATCCTATAAGCAATCCAGCATCATGGCTAAAGAGAAGGGAGCCTTTGATAAATACCATGAAAATCGCGAATCATTTTTAAGAGTAATCAGAAAACACCGCGATGCCACTAAAGAAATCAACGGCGATTTAATGATTCCCGGGCTGAAACAAGAGGCGGAAGAAACCTGGAACGAGGTTTTGGAATTAGGAAACGAATACGGTTTCCGAAACGCCCAGGTAACCTTGCTGGCTCCTACCGGCACAATCGGGTTTTTAATGGATTGCGATACAACCGGTGTGGAACCGGACATTGCTCTGGTGAAATACAAAAAACTGGTGGGAGGAGGCTACATGAAGATTGTGAACAATACCATCCCGATGGCGCTTAAACGGCTGGGCTACCACGATGATCAGGTTAAAGATATTATCGACTATATCGACAAAAACGATACGATTGAAGGAGCGCCTTATCTTAAAGAAGAAGACTTGCCGGTGTTCGATTGCGCTTTTCGCCCCTCCAACGGCGTCCGCTCCATTCACCATTTAGGGCATATTAAAATGATGGCGGCGGTCCAACCTTTTCTTTCCGGAGCCATTTCTAAAACGGTTAACATGGCGGAAAACTCTACGGTTGAGGACATTATGGATGCCTACGTCCAATCCTGGAAATTAGGTTTAAAAGCAATTGCCATTTATCGGGACGGTTCTAAAAGAACCCAGCCTTTGAACAGCAAAAAAGAAGAAAAGGACGCTAAAAACGAGGAAGTTAAGGTAATTCGCAACAAACTGCCGGATGAACGGCAGTCCCTTACCCATAAGTTTGAAGTAGCCGGCCACAAAGGATACGTTACGGTGGGTCTATACGAAGACGGCCATCCCGGCGAAATTTTTATTACCATGTCTAAAGACGGCAGCACCCTTTCCGGAATAATGGATGCCTTTGCCACCTCTATTTCCCTTAACCTGCAATACGGCGTTCCCTTGAAAGTGCTGGTTAATAAATTTACCCACACCCGCTTCGAGCCGGCCGGCTTTACCAACAACAAACAGATTCCCATGGCCAAATCAATTATGGATTATCTTTTCCGCTGGCTGGCCATTAAATTCCTTAATCCCGAAGAGGCGGCTTTGGTCCACAACGCTTTATTAATCGGAAAAGACAAGAAGGAATTAAAAGAGGAGATCAAAGAAGATATTAAAGTAAAAGAAAAAGAAGAGAACCCCGCCGTTCCCGGTAAAGGCCAATCCCCCTTGCCTCCTTTTCAAGAAAAACTGGAACAGCAGGATCTGCTGACTTTCCAGAACCATGAAGATGCTCCTTTCTGCGAGGAATGCGGATCAATCATGATTCGCAGCGGTTCCTGCTACAAATGCCTGGAATGTGGAAGTACCAGCGGATGTTCTTAATCAATAACCAATTCCCAAGATACAATAACCAAATAAATATCAATACTCAATCACCAATAATCAAACCTAGCCATTACCGCGCTGTTTGGAATTTGAACATTAGTTACTGAGCATTGTTTGTATCTTGTATCTTGGCTATTGTATCTTAACTTAGCAGTACCTCGAATTTATCAATCGTTATGCCAAGAAAATCGAAAAATAACCAGGGATTGGTAATCGTCTACACCGGCTCGGGCAAAGGAAAAACCACGGCGGCAATCGGAATGGCGGTGCGCGCGGCTGGTTATAATCAAAAATCGATTATCATCCAGTTTATCAAAGGAACTTGGAAAACAGGGGAAACGCAGAGCCTGAAAAAGCCTTCCTCTCAAATAGAGATTATTTCGGCGGGCCAAGGGTTTGTGAAGATATTAAACGACCATAAACCTTTTTCAGAACATCTACAGGCGGCGCAAGCGGCTTTAAAACTGGCTCGGCAGGCGGTGCGCTCCCCTAAATATCACATAGTAATTCTGGATGAAATCAATTACGCGGTAAAAGGGGGCTTGATTTCAGTAAAAGATGTCCTAGATCTGATTAAGCGGAAACTCCCTTCCACTCATTTGGTGCTAACCGGCAATTACGCTTCACCCCGAATAATTCAAAAAGCCGATCTGGTAACGGAAATGAAAGAGATTAAGCACCCCTTTCATAAGGGAATCAAAGCCAAAAAAGGGATTGATTATTAAACTTGACAGCTCTAATCAAGAAGTAATAGAATTAATTTACTTTAACAATTAAAAGTTTAATGAAATGGTTACAAAACTGCTTCTACTGTAATTTGTCTTTATTTGGCTGCGGCTTCGTCAGGCTGGCGCGAAATGATTTTCACCGTAATGCTATTACGCCTCAAATCATTTCGCTGGCCTTCCTCGCCTCGCTCAAAAAATCCTAAATTTCGTAACGAACCAGTTTTGTAACCATTTCAATCAGAGAGAAAACAGGGAACACCGGTGATCCCTCATCATAGGGGAAATTCCGGGGCAGACCCGCTACTGTGATTTCTGAGTATAGAGAAGGAATCTCCGTTAAATATTCAACGGGGTCCTTCGCCCCGCGTCCGCGGGACTCAGGACAAGCCAGAGAACTGAATCTCTCTTGAGAAAGTCTTCTTTACTTTCTTCGCGGATAGAGAAAGGAAGGGTTTAATTTTTACCTTCCTTAAAAGGAAGGTTTTTTTGTCCGCCTTTCGACTACGCTCAAGGCGGGCCCGTTAATTATTAAATGAAAACAAGTATGTTAAGAAAAAAGATTTATCTTATTGCCGCTATTTTGGTCGCTTTCGTACTGGTGGGTGCGGGCTGTATTAATAATAACGTTAACACCAACACAGATACGGGCCAGGTAAAAGGAGAGGCAACCGCTGTAGCTCAAGTTAAAGTTGATTTAACCATTAATACCGGCAGCAGCAACCTGACTTATAATGTATCGGTTAATCGAGATTCCACCGTTTTGAAACTGTTGCAGTCCGCTTCGGAACAATACGGGTTAGCTTTAGAGGTTAAGGATTCCACCTATGGACCGTTCGTCCAAGCGCTGGCCGGTAAAAACGGAGGCGATGGCGGAAAATACTGGCTTTATTATGTTAACGGAACAGCGGCCACCGTAGGAGTGGGAGAGCAAATCGCTAAAGACGGCGACAAAATTGAATTTCGATTTGAATAATTATTTACCAATAAAATTATGAATAAGATTAACTACAAAAAATTATTGTTTGCCGTTTTGCTGATTGGTTTTGCTGCGGCGGGCCGCTATCTTTTACTGGATTTTCCTAACGTAGAAACAATGACTGTGGCCATTCTTCTGGCCAGCGCTTTATTGGGAGGAGCATATACTTTAGTTGTTCCTCTGGCGGCCGTAGCCATTTTCGATCTGTTCTACGGCAACAACTCCATTCTAATTTTTACCTGGTCCGCTTGGGCAATTATTGGTTTTTTCGGACTAGTTCTTAAAGGAAGGACCAAAAGCGCTTGGAAGTTTACCGCTGGTCTAACCGGAATGGGAATGGTAGCTTCTCTGTTTTTCTATTTCTGGACCAATTTTGGAGTTTGGCTGATTGGCAGCTGGTATCCTAAAACGGCCAATGGTCTGTTGAATTGCTTTATTGCCGGCATTCCCTTTTTGAAATGGCAGATTATCGGAAACTTGATTATAGTTCCGGTTGCTGGTTTGGCCTTTCATTTTCTGTATGAAAAAATTAGGATTGCTCAATCGAAGCCATTATTTATCCCCACACCAAGAATGCCCCACCCTTCGAAACGGGGATAAAAGGGAGATTGGACTTTCCGAAAAAATGTCCCATTTTCAGAATGAGGCGCGGGGATTTACTAGAGAGGCAAATAGGGCTAGAATTGATTAGTGATTATTTATTCTAAATGTAAATCATGAAAGCCAGACGATTTTACTCGGTAATCATTGGTATTTTAATAGGCTTTAGCTTAGTTATTCATCCGGTTCGAGCTCAAAACAGTTCTGTTGACGAGCTGGCCCAATCCGCTACCAGAATCCGGATCGATCAAAATACGATTCAGAAAGGCTTTACCGTGGAACACGCCAACGGTAATATTCGTTTTGCCGTTACCCCGGGGCAGGTTGATCAAGAAGTAAGCATCGTGTTGAAAAATGAAACTGTTTCCAATGCTCCTTTGCCCGCCGGGAAAAAAGCGATTAGCCCTTATTTTTCTTTTGGGGTAAAAGGAGTAGATCATAATCCCGTCATGGTAGAAAAGCCTTATTGGGTGGCTCTGCGCTATACTTCTGATAATGCCACTGCCACTAAAGCGCTTTACCACTGGGATAGCAACAAAAATAGTTGGTTGAAAATGCCTTCTAGCCTGAACTCAGCCGCTCAAGAGGTACGAGCAGTTTCCCATTTGCCTTTTTCCTGGGTAGTGGTTTTAGAAGACATTAATACTTTTCAGGGCCAGGCCAGCTGGTATCCGGAATCAGGGCTCGTAGCCGCCAATAATGATTTTCCGATAGGCACTGAATTGGCCGTAACTAATCTGGCTAACGGTAAAATCGTAATAGTAACGGTCGTTTCAACCGGCCCTTATGCGCCTAATCGGATTATTGATTTATCGGATGACGCTTTTCAGGAACTGGCGGCGCTTTCCGAAGGAGTGATTGAAGTTAAAGTCCAGCCGGCTATAGCCAGCCCGGCCGCGGTCAGTATTGATTCTCCTTCTGGTATTTTAATTGATGCCGGTTCCGGGCAAGTTCTTTGGGAAAAGAATAGCGCCGAAGTGCGTTCCCTGGCCAGCATCACCAAACTGATGACGGCCCTGGTTTTTTTAGAAACCAATACTCCTTTTGATAAAGTAGTCGCTATGGAGCAATCGGATGCCGTGGGCGGTTCCAGCTTGCGCGTAAGCGTTGGCGAAACTTTAAAAGTACAAGATTTGTTTTATTCCATGCTGGTCGGTTCCGCCAATAATGCCAGTTTGGCTTTGGCGCGCTCCACAGGATTAGGGCAAGAAGAATTTGTCAGCCGCATGAATGCCAAAGCCCAGAGCCTGGGATTAACCAATACCCACTTTACCGACCCTTCGGGAATCGATCCTGGTAATCAATCCACCGCCCACGGCATTGCTTTGCTTTCGCAAGAGGCCTTGAAATCATTTATCATGCTCCAAGGGACCACTACTAAAGAATATACTTTCACTACTATTAGCCACGGCATCTTTCATCGAATAAAAAATACCAACGAACTGCTGGATTCCTCGCTTTACGTTACCGGCGGAAAAACCGGCTATTTAGACGAAGCCGGCTACTGTTTGATGACCAAAGCTCGAAACAGTCAGGGCAGCGAGGTAATTGCGGTTGTCTTGGGCGCAGTAACCTCCAGTTCAAGATTCAGTGATACCGAAAAACTGCTGGAATGGGGACTGGGTATTTCCTAATACCTAACTTGAGCGGTAAGCGCAATTTTGAATTGCCGCTTTTTTTTGTATACAAAGAATAGTTGGGTTTCCGTTCGCACCCTCGAAAGGGTGCTCTCGGAGATGAATAATTATTTATCTCCAAAACCGAGCGTACGTTTTCTAACGTGCGCTCGGTTTTGGAAGGCGTTTTTTTGATTGCAGGATTACTGTTTTTGGAGACAAATAAAATTAGGCACTTCCATGATATAGTGCATGAAAGTGTTTTTATTATTTAGGAAATAGGGAGTGGGGAGTGCGAAGTGCGTTTCGGAGTGTGATTAAGGGAGTATGTCTTAAAACCTCATTCCTCACGCCTCATTCCTTAACCCATTACTCACTCCCTATTCCCCATTCCACGCTAAGTGAGTACACTATGGGTTGAATTTAATTCCCGTGCTGGGGGTATTCCCACCCAAATGGTACAAAGAGATATAATGCAGCTGTCTAACCATTCATCTTTGTACTATCATGTATATACTAAAACAAATACCCTC
>PFMD01000043.1 GCA_002784945.1 Candidatus Kerfeldbacteria bacterium CG_4_10_14_0_8_um_filter_42_10 | reverse complement strand
AACAACAATAACGCTCTAAGCGGTGATCATCAGAACGGAGCGGAGCGCACCGTCAACCTGACCCGTACCATTAACAGCGGCTGGCGCACTCTCGCCGTTAATGCCGATCAAAGACCCAAAATTACCGCTATCTACGTGGAGCGGGGCAATGGCGGCGCCATTCTCTGTTCTCAGCCTGGAGAAGAAGAAAATCAAGAAATTATCCTGATCGAACCGCCGGAAAACAATGCTCCTGTTCCCAAGCTTCCCACGCTCGCCGCTTTTCCCAATCCCACTAACCTGAGTGCTACCGTTCAATTTGAGCTGGCCGAGGAAGGAAGGGCGGAACTGACCGTCTACAATTTGAGAGGTCAGCTGGTCCGAACGCTTTACTCTGACATAGCTCGAGCCGGCCCGATCAAAATAACCTGGGATGGCGCAACGGAAAAGGGAATCCCGCTTCCCGCCGGCATCTACTTTCTAAGGCTGGCTGCGGCAAGACAAGCGGTCAGCCAGAAGCTAGTTCTCCTTAAGTAGCTGGAGACAAAAACAAAGCAGTTCCTTAACCAAACAATCAAATGGGCGTCCTCAACAAGGTGTTATCCAACCATGGGTATCCTTTCGGGGATGCTTTGTGATAACACCTTTTTCATGGGTGATTTTTTGTATCCAAAACGAAACCTTCCCCTGCATATTGGGGAAGGCTTTTGTGAACGGGTGTAGTATAAAGATCTTGTCTTATACTACCAGCTAAATGCTAACAGATCGCCAGCGCGCCGTCAATATAGTAATGCACAATTATTCCCCAGCTTAGAGTAATTTTATTATGGATTAGCCAAATTTCTATTTCCCTTTGCCTTTTAGCTGGTTTTTGGTAGGATGAAGGGAGGTTAATCAACTTTTTTGGCAATATGGAAATTAAAATAATCAATCAGCCGATTTCTCAGGCAGAATTAGAAAAATTGGCCGAGGATTCTTTCGGCGATATGGTTAAAGGAGTAGTTGATATTGAAAAAGGGAAAATGGCTTTAGGAGGAGAACTGCACGCTGATGCCGAGGCTCTGCTTTTGGAGAACGGTTCAAATCAGCAGAATCTTTGGGGAATCAATATTTTGCCCCAGAAATCAAAAGAAGATCGGATAGAATTCACCAGCTTGATTAATATCCGCCCTTCACAGGGGTATCGGTCAATGGAAATTGAAGATAAGGAAATTAAAGAGAAAATAAAAAAGATTGTTGATGGATTAATTAATTAGTTATGGACCAACGCCGCTGGCAGAAATTTTCTTTACCCGAGCAGTTGGCTAATATCGGCAGCGAAGTTAACCGATTTTTCCATTGGAAAATGAGCGGGGATGCTGAAAATCAAAATAAGGCTTTAGAAAGAGCCCTTGATTTGATTGACCTGACTTTAAAAACGCCTCTTTATGGCACTTCGCTGAAGGAGCTTTGCCGTTTGCGTGAAATAATCAAGGATCTGTTCATAGGGAAAAAGGAATATTCCTTTTCTCCCCGCAGCATCCAGGACTATTTTTTGATGTTCGCGGTGGCCGCGAGGAAAAACCGGTGAAGGATTGACTACGGTCTACTGACTACGGACTACAGTTTTTAAATAAAAAAAGGCGCCTTCAAACCATACAAAGTTTAGAAAGGCGCTTTTTTTGATTGAATGGTTATGATTTACCTCAATTCCAAAAAAATACCGCAATCTTGAAATTATCCGCCGGTGTGATAAAATAATTATAGAGAACATAAACATTACCGGACGGGCGTCCTAAATGCGACGGCTCGTTTTTGTTTTTTTCCGCAAGATCAGCGGCAAACCGACTAAGCCGACGGCGCATAAAAGTGTGGATAACTAGTTCAATGATCGTTCATTCAAATCAAATCCTAAGCTGGGCGGGATTAATTGACCAGCACAAAACTCCAAATAAGGAGAGTAAGATGTGGCAAAAAAGCACAATCATCGCTATGGCTGTCCTCGCGATAGCCCTGGCGGCCGGATTGTTCATCTCTTGCGAAAAGCAGGAGAGTCCGGTGGGTATTCAGGAAAATCAGGAGAATCTTGGTCAAACGGGAAACAGTGAAGTCGGAGATTCAACGGGTTGGTATGGTCTAAAGGAGAATCCGTCGGTAATCTGCTCGCCTTCATCGTGGCCGCAATCAATGGTGGGCTTCAAGTGGCCGGTAGTATCTGGTCAGAAGGTTAAAATTTACGCAGGTTATGGTCCCGGCGGTGGCTCATCGTATCACCAAGGAGCGGATTATCACGCTGTAGATTTACATAACGGTGATAATCCCTCGGCAACCAGGTGGATGTGGGTAACCAATCCGGCAATGGGAGAGGTGATGGAAATTGGAACAAACCAATACAGTTCGTATGGGTATTATGTGAAAATGAATCACCATAATGGCTGGATCAGCATGGTTTGTCATCTTCAAACTAATCCAGAGAACTTCATTGCCGTTGGTAATACCCTGCTTCAGGGCACATTCCTTGGATACACTGGCAGTAGCGGTTGGGCTACGGGACCTCATATCCATTTCGTTATCCGAAGGTATGGTGTTTCGCAACCGTTAAGCGGGATCGATGGTGACGCTAATATCGTAATAAACGGTATCTATACGTCATCAAATGTCTATGTACCTCCGCCGTTCGGGATTCCGTAGAACACTCAGTTCGGAGAGGATAAAAATATTCTTTTATCCTCTCCACCATTTTTAAAAATTGGTTTATACTTAAAATAAGCATAAATAATTAACGTTAAGAAAATATATGAATAAGCAAATAAAAACAGTTACGATAATAATCGTTATAATATTAATAATAAGTGGGACTTATTTAATATTAATAAATAAAAGCAGTAAAATTAAAAATACAAACAATACAAATAATTCAAAAGAAGAAGCGTCTCAAGATCTTAAGAATAGTTTTTCGATAAAAATACCAGAAGGTTGGGTGGTAAGCAGTACTCTAAAAGACGCGACAAACACAGTGAAGTTCGGATCGCCGGTACAAGTTACTGATCTTAAACTGACTACAGAAAAAGAAGAAATCTATAGCCCTACCATTATTCTAATGACTTTCGTAATTGACGAAAAGTTAACAGTGAAAGAAGTCGTTAATTTAATCAATGATGAAAAACTGGCTGATAAAATATCCGGAGGGACTAATAAATGTTATTCGCAAGCGCAGACGTTTACTGTATCCGAAATGAATGCCTATTCTTATGTTTTCGACAATACCAGTCAAGAAACTTGTAACGAGGGATCCGAAACTGTAGTATCCAAAACCGTTGTCCTTAAAAATCCTGGAAATCAAAATACTTTAATGCTAACTTTAGTGGCAAGAGATAATAATGAATTTAATACTTTATTGCCTGATTTCCAGAGAGTCGTGGATAGTATTGAATACCAAAATCAGAATACCAACATCAATACGAGTAGCACGAATGATTCGGTTAAGGAGTATTCTAATCCCGCTTTCAGATATTCTTTAGAGTATCCTTCCGCTTGGAATTTAGATTCAACCCAAGCTTCTTCCAATGGTTACCTTAAGGTTTCATCTTTAAGCAGTGCTTTTCTGGAAGTCTATGTTCTGGAAAAAAGCGTGAACCAATCGCTTACCAACTGGCTTGCTGAACGGGACAAAAATTCCGATGGGCAAACTCTAACGCAAGAATATGTTTCAGTAGGAACTTTAAACGGCCAAAAAAGAACGGTGGCCACCATGGGAGACGCCAATGATCCCAGCACAGACATTTACCTTGACGATGGCGACAGAGTTTACGAATTGGCCGGTAAAGCCGAAGCCGCCAATCAAGCGGAGTTTGATCAAATTATCAATTCTTTTCAGGTTCTGTGATTTTTTACTAGATTGATAAAGAAATAACAGAGAAGAACAAAAACGGCCCAGTACGGCAATGCGCCGGAAAAGCCGTTTTTGATTTGACAAAAAAGCATGTTCAAGATAAGGTTTAAAAACGAAATAAAAATGGGCGTCCTTTGTAGGCGCTTGTTTTTATTAAATGAATATGTTTTACCGCAATTCCCAAAAACGAATATATTTGGAAAATGTCGTGTATTTCGTTACGTTCAAAACATACGATAATTTTCCATATTTTCAAGAGGAGATATTTTGCGATTTGTTTGTGGAGGAATTGTTGTTATGCCAAAAAATGAAACAATTTGAGTTACACGCGTTTAACGTATTATATGAACATGTCCATTTATTATTTCAACCGATGGGGAAATATAATTATTCAAAAATAATCCAGTTTTTGAAGCGCCACTCCACCAGAGACATCAATTTTGTTTTAAATGAAGGCGCGATTCGCGAATCGCGCTTGCGGGGTGGCGGGTATGAAAAATACGAGCAGTTTGTAAAGAAACATGATGAAAAGTTGGTTGGTTTAAGGAATAAATTTATTGAAAAGTATGGCCTTCGACAAACCGAATTCCCGTTATTCCGCTGGCACAAATCATTCCATGACCACATTATCCGAGGCGAGCGGGATTTTGAGAATCATTTACTTTACACAGCATATAATCATTTGAAGCACGGACTTCCTGAAAATTGGAAATACACGAGCATAAGTTGATTATTTGGAAGTTGTTATTTGGGATTTTCGCACCCGCAGCCGTTTTTTCATTTCATCAGTTTTAAGTTATAATATAAACATGAAGCTACAATTTTTATATTCTAAAAATAAGGAAAGAGAAAAACTACTGAATATCTATGATGAATATCAATGGTTTATTGATAACGATTTTCCTATTATCCTGCCTAAATTCTATACTGAAATTTATTGGAGAAGTAAAAATAACAAGAAGCTGTTTATTAAAGAGCTAAACGTAGCATTGAAGAAGATTTACAATAAAAATGATCATCAGGTAAAAGCCGAGAAGATCAAAAATAGCTGGAAAAAGGTTGAGCAAAAATTTTTTAATACTCTGAAAAATTCCACTTTGAATTCAAAAGATAAACACGTTTGCTATATTTCATTGTATGGTCCTGAAGGGCAATTTAAACTTCCAAATATAATTAATCTGCGGGCCAACACTTATAAGGATATTAAAAATGCCAACGAAACAATCGCCCATGAATTAATCCATTTATTCATCTATAGCAGGGTTAAAAAATTAAAATTGAATTATCAACAAACGGAAGGTGTAGTCGATTTATTTTTTACGGAAACAAAATTAAAAAAAATCTTCCCACATTATGAATTACAAAACATGGCAATTCACAACAAAAAATTGTTTCAAAAAATAAAGGAATCCTTGAATGGTTGATTAGGGATGCTTATTCCCAAATGGCCACCCAAACGGCGCTGTCTTAATGACGCGTCTTTTTTTATTACCTTTTGCACTTGCTTTTTCGCAGGTTTTAGGAGTAAGATGAAGATAATAATTAATTGATAAAATTCAGTTATGGAAATTGCTTCACGGGCCAAAGATTATTATTTAGGCAGTAAAGGATACAAGCATCGTGGTTGTAGTTTAGCAATTGCTGAAGCTTTTAATTTTTATACCCCTCTTTACCACTCTTTACGAAGAGGGGGTTTGACCGGTGAGTACCGTTGTGGCGCTATTACCACGGCAGAGTTAATTTTGGGAGAAATTTTCGGACCTGTTCAATCAGAAGAGAATGTAGATGATAGATTTATGAAAATAATTTTGTATTTTCGTAAATGTTGTAGAGGAAAAATCTTCAAAGGAAAAATAAAAAGTGATATTTGTCATAACTTAGTTAAAGGATTTAAAGATTTCAATTCATTGAGTCGCTTTTATTTTTGCGGAGAACTGGTTAAAAAAACCGCCGAAGCCCTCGAAGAAACAATAGAAAAATTTGGCGGCAAATTGAGAAATTATGAAATAAGCAAAAGAAACAATCCACTGGCTGGAACTGATTAACACGTCTAATCCTGATCAAAAGGAATCAGAATTTAGAACTATTAAACAAGAAGCCACAGAATTAAGAAACATATTATCATCAATTATTAATAAGTCAGAATAGGGTTTGAATATTGATGTTTGGAATTTGAAATTTGTTTGGTTATTGTATCTTGTATCCTTGTTTCTTCAACCCAGATCTATATACTATATATAACTTAGCCGATAAACGTAACCAATAAACAATAACCCCATTCAATTATGGTTCAAGCACACGGAATAATATTGATAATCATAGCGGCACTAGAATTATTTTTGGGTATTTATATTCTTTTGCAGAATCCAAGAGACCATATAAGAAGATGGTATGCTTTTTTAGTTTTTATGGTAGCGCTTTGGGTATGGTCGATAGGATTTGTTGTTTTTACTAATGATATTTTTATAATTGATATAGTAACCAGATTAAATTGGGTTGGTCCCATTTTTATCGCATCAACCCTTTTATTTTTTAGCTGGATTTTTCCATATCCAACTAAAAGAATTGGAATTAAGAATTGGTTAATCTTCTTTTTTCCAATGGTAATTGATTTATTTCTTCTTTATTGGGATGTGTTTCCGATTTTTAAATCAATAAAACTAGATCCCTGGCGCACAGTGGTATTTGGTCCCGGCGTGCATGTCTTTAACGCCTTATTTTTGTTTTATTGGATTTGGGGAACTTATAATTTTTATCACAAATTCAGAGCGGCTGACGGCATACATAAATGGTTATTGAAATATTTCTTGATCGGAATAATAATATCTTCAATTTTCGGAGTAACATCTAATTTAATACTGCCTTGGTTTGGGCTATATATGAAATATCCGGTTCTGTCCGCAATTGGACCAGAATTGTCAATAATTTGGCTTGGGTTTACCGGTTATATTTTATTTAAGAAAAACATAAAACACGTTTGAAATGAATTTTTGGATTATTGTTTCTATTATTGAAATCTTTCTTTACCTAGTTATAGGAGTTTTAGTACTAAAGGTTTGGAAATTCGGCAAAGCGCAAAGAAGATTCTTTTTTCTTATGTTAGTAATGTCAGGGTGGTTATTTAATGCTTTATTAGAAGTAGTTGTAAGAAGTAATTTAATTATATATGACTGGCTAATTAGATTAGATTATGTTTTAGGAGCATTAATCGCTTATTTTTTTATTTTATTTGCTTTTCATTTCCCAAGGAATAATCTACAGCTTTCTTTTAAAAAGGAATTATTGCTGTTTATTCCGATACTTCTTTTAATAATATTATCTTTGAGTGG
>PFMD01000060.1 GCA_002784945.1 Candidatus Kerfeldbacteria bacterium CG_4_10_14_0_8_um_filter_42_10 | reverse complement strand
CCTGTGCGCCGAAGCGCTACGGTGCGCAGGCGCAGGCAGGTCGGACGATATGAAAACTGCTGTTTTCATTCGCTCCTCGCTTGTCGAAATAATCCGCGAGTATTCTAAGAAAGTGCTGGGGTAAAGCGCTTGTGAGAAGCTTAGATTCATTATAAGATAAAGGGGGCTCGCCTATGACTAATATCTCTTTCCAGAAAATTATTTATCCGCTTCCTTCAAAACAAGAGGAACGATTAATTGATTTGCACGTTCACAGCGAGTATTCCTTAGATGGATTCCTTACTACCGACCAACTTTTAAGAAGAGCAAAACGATTGGGAATCGGCCTGGCCATCTGTGATCATAACGAAATTCAAGGATCGCGAGAGGCCAGCCACCAGAAAGAAATTATGATCGTTCCGGGAATAGAAGTCACGGTGAAGAGCGGTACTCATTTGTTGTTTTATTTTAAGAATCATTCGGAACTGGAAAATTTTTTTAAAGAGGTAGTGCTGCCTCACAAAAAAAACAATCCTTTCGTGATTGATTTGTGCCTGCCGGATCTTCTGGAAGAGGCCAAACAATTTGAATGCCTAATCGGTTCCCCCCACCCTTTTGATCTTCAAAAAGGAGGAATTCAAAAAGCGCTTGAAAGCGGGCTGCTTTTGGAAAGCGAAACGGAAGTAATTGATCTTATTGAAGCGGTAAACGGAATGGCTTCGCGGAAACAAAACGAAAAAGCAATCAACTGGGCTAGAAAAATGAACAAACCAACTATAGGTGGGAGTGACGGCCATTTAGAAAACCAGATTGGGACTGTGGTAACAAAAGTAAAAGGAAGCGCAGCGGAAGAGGTTTTTGAAAATTTAAAAAATTCCCCAAGCATCATGGGAAAAGAAGCGACTAGGTTGCTAAAAGGTTATATTGAAATTAAAAAAGAATTAAAGTTAGTTCTGCGTAAAGACGGACTAAAAATTCTTACTGATCAGATTCAAAGAGGTTTAAGAAAATAATATTAACTTGTGCGGATCGTTATTGATCGCGATCTGCTTCTAACGGGATGAACGAAAAACAAACTAATCTTTTTTGGCAATTGTTCAATAAAAACGAGGTTATGCTTAAGAAAATTGCCTTCCGGTTTCCCGACTCCATAACCCCCAATTTTTTGACTTTGGTCAGAATTCTAATGGCCATTCCTATTATTCTAGCCGCTGAAGAAAAGCGCTATCTTTTGGCCGCTCTGCTTTTTTTAATTGCCTACTTTTTCGATTTAATTGACGGCCCATTAGCGCGAGTAAAGAACCAGGTTACTGAATTCGGAAAAGTTCTTGATCCGGCCGCCGACAAGATTGTTTTTTTATCGGTGCTTTACGTGGTCGGGAAGGGAAATCTATCCGTTATTTTGATTTATATTATTTTTTCTTTGGAGATAATACTTGCTTCTTTACCCATTATCTTTAGGCCGATTGCCACCCGCGTCGGTCTGACAGTTTCTTTAGGCGCTAATATCTATGGAAAAATCAAGATGTTCTTCCAGTCCGCTGGAATGATTATCCTTTTTATCTTGTTGGTTTGGGAAAAAAGCGTTCTGCCGGCCACTCTCATTTTTGTCATTGCCATTATTTTCAGCCTGCTTAGCATTTTAGGACACGTTTTTGCGGTAAGAAAAAAATAAAGCTCCTCTCGGCAAAGCTGCGAGGTATCAAGCGGAATTCTCCGAAGCCTTACTACCCTCCTTCGCCAAAGGCTACGGAGGGTTCTCCTCGCCTTCATCCCCGCAGCAAGCTGCTGGTATTCAGCGAAGGAGAATAAAACGCATAACTTAAGTGTTTTAAATCATCCTTCCTGATAAAATAGGAAGTTTTTTAGTTACTGTTTACGTTCGAATTGTTATTCTGGTTAAGATCTGAGCTCTGATTCAAATTTTGATCGGCAGTTTTAGACACTACAATTCCTCTTCCCTGGCCGGCTATGTCGTTTTCCAAGTCGGTAGTAACCAAGGGGCTGCTTGTTTCAATATCATAATTAGTAAAGCTGTCGCGGGCCGACAAAGAACTATCATTAATTAAAACCATTAATTTTCCCTCTTGCTTGGCTGTGGGAGTAATACTCACTTCAAAATTGGCATCCGCCTTCGGGAAAAGCTGGCCGGTATTGGCGGAAAGGCGATTAATCTTCCAAGTAACCGTTCTGGTGGAAACATCGAAAGTTACTGCCCCTCCCGTACTGCTGGTAGCGCGGCCGGTCCAAAATACGTCTTTGGGCAAAATGGCAGCGACCTCTACGTCTTCTAAATCATTATAGAGATTGGAGACCGACCAGAAAATTCGGTAACTGGTGGTTTCCCCTACCTCCGGGGGCAAAGGGCCGGAGCCTAGTTTTTCGAATTCCTCAGAATAATAGCGTCCTTCCGTTTCTAAATTCACTTTGCTGTTTACTTTTACGACTATGTGGTTGCTTTCGCTAAGTTTCTCAAAATCCACCGCCGTATCCTCTGACTCGACCGCCGTTACTTTAATATAATTATCTACTGAAAAATTGCGGTCAGTTTCTTTAAGCGGCGAAATTACCGAAAGGGCCGGAATGCTGAAAGTAAATTCCCCTTCCGCCTGAGGAACTATAGTGGAAAGTCCTTGAATCTGCAGTGCTCCCCAAGAAATGCTTTTTTCTTCAATCGTTCCATTTTGCGGATCGTTCACTTTAGTTAAATCCAAAATGCTGGTCTCGGAAACAAACTGGGCTTGAAGCATTACTGCTCTTAATTCTACGTCGCTGGCGTTTTTATAAGTTACTTTATATTCCAAAGTGTCTCCTAAATCAACGGCCATTTCCTGATTGCTGCCATTAATAGTTAATTGCAAGTTCAGTTCTGGTTTAACTATGAATATGATGGCTGATTTTTCAGATTGTAATCTGAATTCACCCTCATTCATTATTAGCCCTATCTGGAATCGTATTTCCTTAGCATCGCCGGGATTCCCTTGAAAAACCCCTTTTAATTTTATGATATTTTCCGTATCCGCCGCCAATTCTTTCACCAACCAGAATTGCCCATCTTCGGGCATAGCCGGATCAGCTTCCGTAAGGCTAAAGCCTTCGGGAAAGGCCGCGATAATCTTCAGGTTGGAGAGGGGCAATTTGGAGTTATTTTTGAATTTTACATCTATTTCCGTTTCTTGGCCGCTGACGATTCGGATCGGGGTTTCTAACGACAACTCGATGATTGATGCGGTAATTTCCAGCGAGTGCGACGATTTGGCTTCAAAAACAGAATTAAAATTGGCAGGCGTGTAATTCATGGAGGCTAAAAAAGTTTTAGTGGAATTCAGATCGCCAATAATCTGACCGTATATTTTAATTTTTCCGCCAGTTCCGCTTCCGATTCGGTCAATTTTCCAGTACGTATTGGCTTCATTCTGAGCTTGCGGTTCTGAGTGCGAAAAGTAGAATCCGTCCGGATAAAGAATGGTCAGATCGGCATCTTTCACTGCTACATTGTCTTTATTAAGATAAGTCACTTCTATTTCAATTTCCCCGCCCGAGTCAACCGTTTTTGGTGCCGTAATGGTTAATTCAATGCTTTCTCCCTTTTTCCCTTGGCCATGATTAAAAATAAAAAAACCGGCGATGCTGGCAGCGGCAAACATAACTAGCAAAATAACCAGCAAGGTAAGAATTAATCTTTTCTTACTGAATTTTTTTCGCTCTAACCTGGTCATGTCTATCTCTTGACGATGATCCTGACGATAAATAGAAACCAGGGTGTTGACTCCGCTTTCTGATTTGGCTTTTTCCTGAGAACTTCTTTTTTCGGAATCAGAAGGTTGATTCATTTTTTTACCAGTTGTAACCGGTATTTTTTTTGCTTTCTTTTCAACCATTCTTTAGCTTATTAGCTTATAGATTTTATTTGTTATATTGTTATATTGTTATATTGTTCAATAATTCCACAAAGCAATCGTAAACAATAAAGCAATATAACAATTATTCAATTAATTTTGCCGATTTAATTTCTCTTTCACTGATCGCCTGCACCAGTTTATTAACTACTCCTTTTATCTCTTGGAATACGGAATCATCTAGATTATTGATTCGAAAAGAATAATGTTTTTCCTGATTCATAAGCCGAAGCACTTTTAAAGCGATTGGGGAAATATTTTCTAAATTATCTTCTTTTTCTCGGCAAGCAGGACACGCGATGCTTAAATGGGTATAGCTGATAAAATTCCGTTCTTCTTTGATTTTACTTTGACAATAAAAGCAGTTTTTAAAAGATGGGCGGAAGCCCTGCAGTGATATGAACTTAAGCAGAAAGGATAAGACCGTTAAAACTTGATTTTTAAAATCATGGTCCCGCGTTTGATTGGGACAATCCAGCGCCAAATAAGTTTCCTTGATCAGATCAAAAGTATGCTGGTCAGCCTGGTGCAGGCGGGTTAAGTGGTCAACGTTCTCGTTAAAATAACTGGCCAGGGTAACTTTTTCGAAATTGGATTTGAGATTGTCAAAATTTTTCAAAATAGCGCTTCCCGTCACCCGGTCACGGTACTTTCCTGGAGTAATTATTAGATCAATCAGGGCAAAGGGCTCTAAATGTCCGGCTAACTTGCTTTGTATTCTTCTTGCTCCTATGGCCACTACTTCCATTTTTCCTTTTTTTTCGGAATAAACCGTCAAAAGCTTATCGTATTCCTTAAAATTCTGACGTTTCAGGACAAAGGCGGAAGAATGAAGCATAAGACTGGCCATTATAATTTTTCAATGCCTATTCTGATTGATTTTCCCTCTATTTTTATTTCTTTTTCCTCCTGCACTTTTTTTACTTTAGAATAGTCCGTAATCGCAGCAGCAATCGTTTCCTGAGCAATCGAATTTTTGAAAAAAACAAAAAACTTTTCCAGGTAGGGGTCAGCGGTATGGTAATAAATGGTAATTTCATCGTTGATCGTTAAATTAGCCTTTTTTCTCAAGCTGTTGATTTGCCGGATAATTTCACGAGAAATACCCTCTTCTTTCAATTGGTCAGTTAAAGTCAAATCTAATCCGATTTTCAACCCGCCCTCTTCTTTGGTAATCCAATCTACCCCTTTAGGAAGACGATCGATTTTGTTCACTTCTTTAACATTCAGCTCATCGCGGAGAATGGCGGAATACTCTTCTTTAAATTCAGGAATGGCCACCACCAGCTGACTGAGCGGCTGGCGAACTTTGATTTTTGCTTCCGCTCGGGCAAAATGGGCCAATTCGGCAATTTGCCTTATCAGCTCCATATTTTTAATCAAATTATAATCAATGGGGGATTTTTCTTCCACGGGCCAGTTTTCCAAGTGCACCGATTCTTGCCAAGGTTTTTGGACTTTAGCGATGGTTGATTTCAAATTTTGGTAAAGACTTTCGGCTAAATAAGGGGTGAAGGGGGCAAGAATCTTGGAAAGAGTAACCATTACTTCAAAAAGCGTATTCAGGGCCGCGGCACGGTCAGGGGAATTATTTTCTTGTTTGAACCTTTCCCGGGATCTTCTTAAATACCAGTTGGATAAATCCTGAATGAATTTTTCTATTTTCCGACCCGCTTCGGTAATATGATAGCTGTTCAGTGATTCCGTTACTTCCCTGATTAGTAAATGGAGTTTGGAAATTATCCAGTGATCCAGGATGTGTTTAGATACTAACGTTTCTGGAGAAAATTTGCCTCCCGCAAAGGTTTGGAAAAATAAAAACACGTTCCAAATGGTCAAGAACTGCTTTTTTACTACATCCTCAACGCCTTTCTGGTCAAAATTCTTAGAATCACCGGGCTGATTCATGGTGTAAAAATACCACCGCAGGGAATCGGAACCCAAGGTATTAAAAATCGTCCAAGGATCCACCACGTTACCGCGGGATTTGCTCATTTTTTGTCCGTTTTTGTCCAAAATCAGTCCTAAACAAATAACATTGCGGTAAGGAGCATCTTTCTTCAAGAGGGTGGCTACGGCTAACAAGGTGTAAAACCAACCTCTGGTTTGATCGATTGCTTCTGAAATGTAGTCCGCCGGAAAAAATTCTCCTTTGTCGATTTTCTCTTCATTTTCGAAAGGATAATGCCACTGGGCAAAAGGCATTGAACCTGAATCAAACCAGGCATCCAATACTTCGGGCGATCGCTTCATAGTACCAGGGCATTTTTCGCACTGAAATGCGACTTTATCAATAAAGGGACGATGGGGATCAAAATCTTTGGCAATCTTTGTTTGAGAATATTTCGCCAGCTCTTTAAAAGATCCGATGCATCTTTGAAAACCGCATTTTTCGCAGCGCCAGACCGGTAAGGGGGTTCCCCAGTAACGTTCCCGCGATAAAGCCCAATCCTTCACTTCATTCAACCACTCTCCAAATCGCCCCTCTTTAATATAGTCGGGTATCCATCTGATTTCCTGGTTATTCTTGATCAGTTTTTCTTTCACTTCGGTAACCTTAATAAACCAAGATGTTTTAGCATAATAAAGCAAGGGGGTATCGCAACGCCAACAAAAGGGATAAGTATGACGAATGGTTTCCGCGTTATAAAGCAACTTTCTTTCTTTCAAATCGCTCACAATCCGGGGATCGGCATCTTTAACGAATAGTCCGGCAAACGGTTTGACCTCTTTAACAAACTTTCCTTCTAAATCCACCAGATGTTTTTTGGGCAAACCGATTTTTGCCCCTAATTCAAAATCTTCCGCCCCGTACATTACGGCGGTATGAACAATTCCGGTTCCTTCTTCGGTAGAAACAAAATCAGCCGCCACTACGTAATGGGCTTTTTCTTTATATTGCACAAATTGATAAAGCGGTTCGTATTCCAGACCAACCAAATTTTGTCCTTTTATTTTCTTAAGCAGTTTATATTTTCCTTTGAGAACCGCCAGCCGCGATTCCGCTAAAATCAAAATCTGTTTTTTATGCTCTACCTTTACGTAGTCTACGTCTTCCCCCACCGCTAAAGCCACATTGGCCGGCAAGGTCCAAGGAGTGGTGGTCCATACCAGAAAATATTCCTCTTTTCGGGAATTTTTCAGTTTGAATTTAATGAATATGGAAGGATCTTCCGTATCTTCTTTGTATCCTAAAGCCAGTTCGTGGGAAGAAAGAGAAGTGCCGCAGCGGGAGCAGTAAGGCACCACTTTGTAATCCTGATACAGTAAACCTCTATCCCAAATCTGTTTAATAATCCACCAAAGAGTTTCAATGTAATTACTATCGTAGGTGATGTAAGGATGTTGCAGGTCGATCCAGAATCCCAATCGCTCGGTTAGCTTCTCCCAATCGTCTTGGTATTTCCAAACGCTCTCTTTGCATTTTTGGTTGAATT
>PFMD01000035.1 GCA_002784945.1 Candidatus Kerfeldbacteria bacterium CG_4_10_14_0_8_um_filter_42_10 | reverse complement strand
CCACCCGAGGACCAAACCGATAATCGTGAATATTCCGCCTTCATTCTCCGTGAGCTTCGGCGTGTAGTGGACATAAATTACATAACCGGCAATGATTGTCAGGATCAGGATTGCTATCGCTTTGTCAGTTTTCATGGCTTCACCCCAATTGGTTTAACAATGAGCGATGTTTGTTATATTTTATATGGTAGTTGAAGAGAATGTTGATTGTCAAATAAAAAATCCCCGACTAGATAGCAACACTAGCCGGGGGCCCATCGGTGGGAGGATTGAGGCAATGCGCCTCAGGCCGTTAGTCCGATGGAACAGCTTGGGGAACGGTTTTGGGAAAGGTGCTTTCGCGGATCTGGCGGCAAGTTGCTTCAGGCATCGTTAAATTGAGTACCATGTTAGTGGATTGACAGTAGCAGCCTGGATCCGTTTTGTCAGGATTGGCAGTTAGTTGAGCGCGAAAGCCAACCTGAATAGAATAAAATGTTTGGGGAGGATTGTTCCCCGCAGCATCGCTGACGGTATATTTATGCCCGTCATACGTTATTCGGCAGGGATAGCCGAGGTAACCAGCCATATCAGATTCCTCCAAAAGGTGAAAGGTCTGTATTGCTCCTAAATTAATTCATTAAGTCAATTTTGTCAATAAGCAAATAATAATGTTATATTTAAGCTAATTAATTATTTAAATAAAACTATGAACGGCCAACCGTCACAACCGCAACAAATTAACATCAAAATAGAAGATGCTGTCTTAAAGGGCGCTTATGCCAATGCTATGGGCGTTTCGCACAGTAAAGAGGAATTTACCATTGACTTCATGAATATCTATCCGGCTCAGCGCGCCGGCATTGTCACGGCCAGAGTAATTACCAGCCCCGGGCATGTAAAAAGAATTATGAAAGCCTTGGAAGAAAACATCAAAAAGTACGAGCAAAGGTTCGGCAAAATAGAAGAGGCCAGTGCGCCATCGGAAGATTTTGGGTTTAAAGCGTAAGCTTAGGGCTTTGAGCTCCGATCACAAAACCTTTTGAATTTTAAAATAGACTTAAAGTGAATCCCGTTAGAAATTAAACATAATCATTCTAATAGGGTTTGCGTCAATTCATCTATCAATACTATAATTATATCTATTAAATAAATTATTAAAATTTCTAACGGGGTGAACAAAAACACAAAAATAGTCATCTTGGCGGCTGTAACAATGATCGCCAGCATTATCGCCTGGCATTCATTAGCAACCGTTTTTAATTTGAATCTGCCGGCGGGATCGTTCCCACTTACTAAGGTTTTAATCGGATTAATCTATCCGGTGGCGGCCTTTTGCACTTTTCTAGCTTTAGTCAGTCTTTGCTTAGTGCTGGTCAATCGGACGTTGCTCTTATTGGGCCTTTTTGTATTAATCAGCTGGCCGGTTTTTCTTTTCTTTCCTTTTTCCCCATGGCTTTTAGTGATCGCCCTTTTACAGATTGTCATTTTTCTTTATTACAGCCACCGGGTGCATAGCGAAATGAAAACTTTTATCAAATTCTCACTGACTAAAACTTTACGCTGGGGGCTGGGTCTGGTGGTAACGGCCATCATTCTTTCA